>JBEEJL010000112.1:0-3556 GCA_041169175.1 Pseudomonadota bacterium
TGCATTATCAGCGGCGGCGGCGCGCCGTGGCTTGCGCCGCACATTGCGGCGCCATTAATACAAAAAGATAATTTAGTGCTCGAAGGTTTATTACACATCGCACAAACAGAAAGCGCAGGAATAAAATGAAATTCTGGTTCTATTTATTTTTAGCGCTGAATGTAGGTCTTGGTGGTTTGATATATCTCACCCATGCTAAATCCGTTGATGCCAACGTCGTACAAGAACTACACCCAGAAAAATTGCCCTTGGTCACCGCATCGATAACAAACCTGCAGACTGCACCTGCCGCTAAACCTCAAGCAGCTACAACAGCACCAGCGACCGACATTGCCAAGGTATTACCCAGTACGGTCAGCGATGCACCGGCCGCGCCCGTCGCGGCGGCGCCAGTCAAAGCATCACAATGCCTGCAATGGATAAATATTAAGCCCGACGATCTTCCGCGCGCGCGCGCCGCGTTGGCCGCATTACAACTCGGCGACAAACTAGTGGAAACAAAAAATGAAGATGTACTGCGCTACTGGGTTTATATCCCCGCGCCGGATACTAAAAAGCAAGTGGACGCGATAGTCGCGACCTTAAAAAAACAAGGCGTCAGCGACATTTCCGTTCTCATCGACAATACCATTTCTTTGGGCGTATTCAGTACCGAAGAAGCCTCGACGCGCCACCTCGAACAAATGGAAATCAAAGGCGTGCGCTCTGCAAGATCCGGTGTGCGCACCACGCAGCTTCGCGATGTCATGTTCAGCGTGAAAGATCCTGTTGCGGCGGTTACCACCAAAGTGAATGAGCTGCAAAAAGATTATGTCGGAAGCAGCGTGAAGCAGGCGGCTTGCTAAGGGTTCAAATTGAACACACGTTCTCCATCCGCTCAACACGCTGTAACGTTACGAATTTTTAATAAGGCCGATTGTAGCCAAGCCATAGCATTTTGGTCAGAGTTCGCTGGCTTGGCGCTCAATGAAACGCTTGATACACCAGAAGCATTGGCAGAATTTCTCCAGCGCAATCCTGATTTCAGCCTAGTCGCTGTGGATGAAGACGATAAAATTATCGGCGCTGTGTTGTGCGGCCATAATGGCCGCGCAGGTGCGCTGTATCATCTTGCCGTGGCCGAAACCTATCGCAGCCAAGGCATTGCGCAAGCGTTGGTCTCGCATTGCTATGAGAAACTGATCGAAGCAAATATTCACCGCTGCAATATTTTTGTCTATGGCAATAACGACGAGGGCAATCGATTCTGGTTACAGAACGGGTTTATCGATCCGGTCGATTGGAAAGTCATGCAAAAACGCTTAGACCAGTAACGACCATGCGCCATATTTTTTGGCTCGAACCCGGCATACTAGCAGGCCGAGCAGGTCCTAATCGCGAGCCGTGGAATCTCGCTGAACTTCGTAGCGCTGGTATAGGCGCTGTTCTATCCGTGAATGATGGTGAGTTGTGCCGCGCAGAAGATTTCGTGGACGTTGGGATTGAGTACCGCTGTATGCCGCTCTCAGAAAATGCTCCGCCGCTTGCAGGAGACAAAGCACATTGCATCGAAGTGCTTCCGCACGCCTATGCATTTGTTAAAGCAAAAATAGCATCCGGCACCGCCATACTTGTGCATTGCTCGTCAGGCAAAGACCGAACAGGTTTGTTCATGGCGTATTTTCTGCTGATGTCGGGCTGCTCCCCATCCACTGCAATCGCGAGGGTGAAAGTAGTTCGGCCCATTGCGTTTACCGCTGACGGCTGGGAGGCTTTCGCGCTAGAACTCCTTGCAGAAATCTAGAAACCCAATTTAGTTTTGTTTCTGTGTATCGCCCAAGTTACGCAACATATACTCCACCAGCTTGTCTTGATATTCTTCTCTTTGCATCGAATCGATATGCTGGCCAGTGGGAACAATCCATAAATCTTTCGGCGTATTGGCCGCTTCGTAAAGCGCACGGCCATGATGGACCGGCACCACTTTGTCGGCATCGCCGTGAATAAATAAAGTTTGCAAACCATTGATTTTATTAATAAATTTAATAGGGCTATAGCGATTATCGACTATAAAAGATAGCGGCCATTGGATTGGCCAAGTGAGCCAGAAATCGGCTAATTTCTCTTGTGCGATTCCGCGATAATCGGCGAAGGCGCTATCAATAATCAAAGCGCGAATATTTTTTTGGTTTGGGCTATTTGCAATCGCGTAAGTGGAGAGCGATCCGCCGAGACTTTGCGCGAATACGACGACGCGATGGGCATCGACGGTTTTATTTCCTAATACATAACGCAATGCACTTTCAATATCGTCCACGCTACCGTCAAGCGAAGGCGTTCCATGAGATTTTCCGTAGCCGCGATAGTCGGGCAAAAAAACATTAAAGCCGCGCGCCGGTAACCAATACACGCTGCCGATATGGGTGCTGATATTTTCTGCGTTACCGTGTAAAAATAAAACCGTGCCCTGCGCTTTTCCTTGCGCGGGGAGAAACCAGCCGTGTAATGTCAGGCCGTCAGTGGTGGGAAAATAAACATCTTCGAAAGCCAGCCCGACTTTGGCGGGGTCGCGATAGAGTTGTTTGTGCGGTTGAAAAAAGAATGAACTACAGCTGGTCGATGCGATGCAAAGCATGAGTACGCCGAGCAAGCGAAATTTAATAATAATATTGGAAGTTAATATCGGCATGATTCCATAACCTGTCGAATTCTTTTTTCTTGCCTACACTGACGCGCAAGCCCGCGTTGGGGCCTACGCTAAATCGTTGATCGATGGAAACTTCTGCACTAGTGCGCTGGTTGCCTAAGGCAAAACGCTGCAAGCGCGCATAGGTATGAGCACGCCAATCCTGGCTGAGGTCGGTCACCATGCCCAACGCCGGTCCAGCGCCGAGTGCATAGTCTGCGCCGGGGAATTTGCCTGCATCCAGCGTGACATCGAGGAAGGAATATAACAACGTCGGTGTATGAAGCGCTTTGCCGGTTTCCCAAGCGTAACCCGCGCCGCCGTTCACGCGCGCCAGCGGACGCTCTTCGCCATTTGCCATACGCGTTCTTACGCCGCTCAAGTTTATTTTCCACGACAGACGTTGGAAGAATTCATCACGCGGCGCGAGCGATAAAATATCGATGGGAACAAATTTTTCCAAGCGCGTTTTTTTCTCGTCAGCGTAATGACGCAGCGCAAAGCGAAAAAATTGAATTTGCGCGCCGCGATTGTAACCGGCTTCCGGGTCGATCAACTCGTGGTAAGAAGGTCGCCATACCAGCTCTTGAAAGTGTGCGCCGTCCTGCACGCCATAGCCGACATCGATACGCGAGGTCTTATGTCCTTGATCCGGCCGGACGACTGGCGCTGGAATGATCGGGTCGTGGTTGGGTACGTCGAGCTGGCTACGCGCCGTGAGCAACGATCTGGTTTGCGCCGCCGATTGCGGCGTCTCGGCTTTGCCCGCGCTTAAATACGCTTTATATTCGATGCCGAGCTCCATCACCGCTGCGCGTTGCGTTGTAGCTAATTGGGTTATTTCTGCATCGATAGCAGGCAAAATACCTTTCGCCAATTTTTTTGCAGTAG
>JBEEJL010000113.1:0-7085 GCA_041169175.1 Pseudomonadota bacterium
GATAACTCGCATTACATGACGACTCGATGTCCGCCGCGACACGATTGCGATTGTGATAAATCACTTGCATATCGAAACCACGCGCGCGTCGCGCAACCGCTTGACCGATGCGGCCCATGCCGATGATACCGAGCGTGGCGTGATGCACGTCGGCACCGAGCAATAGCTCGAAATCCCATTCTTTCCAATTACCCTGGCGCAACCATGCTTCCGCTTCGGTAACGCGACGCGCAGTGGCGAGTATCAAGGCGAAGGCGAGATCGGCGGTGCTGTCATCCAACACGCCCGGTGTATTGGTGACCATGATGCCGCGTTTGGTGCAAGCGGCAACATCGATATTGTTGTAGCCAACGCCAACATTGCACACCGCTTTTAAATTCGGGCAACGCGCGAGCAAAGTTTCATCAATGCGATCGACGACGGAACACACCACACCTTCAACGGCAGAAATTGGCGCGATGAGATTTTCACCGAGTAAAACTTTATTGATCGGATTGGCGCTTACATTGAAATGCTGTGCGAGCGCTGTATGCACTTCTGGGAAAAACGGTAATGTTATGTAAGTATTTGATTTCATTAAATTATTTATCTATAAAATAATACAAGTAGCATCGCTCAAAAATAGAGCCATGCTACTCGTGTGTGCGCGCAAAGCCAGATTATTTATACAAGACGTTTGGTAACCACATACCTATCGCCGGGAACATATAGAGCAAGGCCAAGGCGACCACCTGGATCCCCATGAACGGCATCATGCCGATAAAAATCTGATTCAAAGTCACATGCGGCGGTGCGACGCCCTTGAGATAAAACGCCGCCATTGCCACTGGTGGACTGAGGAACGCAGTCTGTAAGTTCAGCGCAACCAGCAAACCAAAATACAGCGGGTCGATATTGAATTTGGCTAACAGTGGAATAAATATCGGCATGAAGATGACGATAATTTCCGTCCACTCCAGCGGCCAACCGAGAATAAAAATAATCGCCTGCGACAACAGCAAAAACTGCGTCGAGCTCAAGCCCAGCGACAACACCCAGGTCTCGATAATTTCCTGCCCGCCAAGCAAAGCAAACGCGGCAGAAAAAATCGACGAGCCGACGAATAACCAGCACACCATCGCGCTGGTTTTCGCCGTGAGATAAACGCTCTCTTTCACCACATTGAGATTCAGCCGCTTATACGCCGCCGCCAGCAAAAATCCACCGATGGAGCCGATGGCCGCCGCTTCGGTCGGCGTCGCCAACCCAAACACAATCGATCCGAGCACGAATAAAATCAAAATTGCCAAGGGGAAAAATGATCCCAATAACATTTTGAAAATTTCAAAACGCGCCCAACTCATGAGCAAATAAGTCGCTGCCAGAATTGCCGCCAATACCCCTGCCGTCCACACTAACCATGACGGAACCGGCAAGCGTTTCGCTGGTTCTGCAGCTTTTGCCGCCACAGCTGGTGCAGGTTTAGCGGCTTCTTTGGCTTCCGGCACTGGTGCACTTGTGACTGCGCCTAATTCTTTCGGTGGCTCTTGCAAATCACCGCTGTCTTTTGGCGGTTCTTGCAAATCGCTACTGGAAGCGCTTTTATCCGGCGTATCGAAACCTTGTCCCATTTCCTGCGTCATCGACGCATCCACCGCCGCTTCAGGTTTGGTCGCTAAATGCCAAGACGACAATAAAATGGCGCTAACGGCAATCAGTGGCAACAGCGCAATCAATTTCTCTTTGCCCGGAACCGCAATACCCAAACGATTGGCACCGCCGAATAAACCTGCGAGCGCGTGATTGATACCGCCGGCTTGCAACTTTTGCGCAAACGCCGGCAGCGGCACCACACGATCTTCCGCGGATAACGGTGGGGCGAGTGACGGTTTGATTTTCGCCACCACGATGACATAACCGATATACAAAAACGCCAACATAATGCCGGGAAAAAACGCGCCCGCATAAAGCTTGACTACCGACACACCAGCGGTCGCGCCATACACAATCAACATCACCGATGGTGGAATCAGAATGCCCAAACAACCGCCTGCAGTAATCACACCGGCGCTGAGCTTCATGTTGTAACCGGCTTTCATCATCGCCGGCAAGGCCAACAAACCCATCAGCGTCACAACTGCACCGACGATGCCGGTTGCCGTGGCGAAAATCGCGCAGGTCACCAACGTTGCTACGCCTAATGCGCCGGGCACGCGCGCTAATGATAGGTGTAATGATTTAAATAATTTTTCAATCAGGTTGGCGCGCTCGACCAGATAACCCATGAATACAAACAAGGGAATCGAAATCAACACGTCATTAGTCATGACTGAATAAGTACGCTGCACCATTAAATCCAGCGTGCGTTGAACCGCTACTTGTTTGCCAATCGACGGATCGGACATATAAGCGAACAACGCGAACATCATGCCCATACCCATCAGCGTAAACGCCGTCGGGAAACCGAGCATGATGGCGACGACGATCAACGACAACATCAACAAGCCAAGATGGCCGTTGGTCATGTGTCCCCAAGGCATAAACAGAATCGTCGGCAATACAATCATCGCCATGATGATCAGGCCGAACCAGAGTTCTTTTTTGATTTTCATTTTGAACTCCCTTCATCGTGGGTGACCATGGCTTTGAGTTTTTCCACGTCCACTTCTTCTACATCTTGTTCACGCGACGGCCACTCGCCTTGTTTCAGGCAAATGATGCAACGAATGACTTCGACAAAACCTTGAATCAGTAACATGGCACCGGCAATCGGGATGACTAATTTGAATGGATACACCGGCGGGCCATCGGCAGCAATCGATGAGTGCTCATTTTGCGCCAGCGAAATGGAGAAATAATCCCAGCCCGCCCACACCAGCGCGATAATGCCGGGGATAAAAAATATGATGTATAACACGAGATCGAACAGCGCTTGGGTGCGCGGCTCGAAAAAACTGTAGAGCACGTCGCCGCGTACGTGACCGTTTTTCGACAGCGTATAAGCGCCCGCCATCATGAACACCAAGCCATACATCATGTTCGACGCATCCATCGCCCATGCATGCGGGTTACCCAATGCGTAGCGCGAAAATACTTCCCAACCAATCATGAAAGTGAGAACTACAATAGCCCACGCACAGGTGTGGCCTAGCCAGGTGGAAAGTTTGTCCACTTTTAATAATAATTGCTGCATAGCCTTCCCCTTATTACCGTCCCTGAAAAAAAACGCGCAGCTTAAAGCTGCGCGTTTAATTGTCTTACCAGCTAATTATGCTTTCTTGCCGAAGTAATGGCGAGTGGCCATTTTGAAATCGACCATGGTGTCGTTTTGCCATGAAGTTGCGCGTTGTGCAAATGCTTTTTGCGAAGCCAGCACTTTAGCAAACAAAGGATTTTCTGCCGACTTGGCGGCGATAATTTCGTCCCATGCCTTCAGTTGATCCTGCAAAATCGTGTCAGGTGTTTTGTAGAACTTGACGCCACCGTTTTTCAATTCGATGTAATCCTTGGAATAACGGTCAATGGCTTTCCAGCTCATGTCGGCCGACGACGCTTCCACAGCGTATTGGATAATCGACTTCAGCTCGCCAGGCAATGCTTCGTATTTAGGCTTGTTGAAAACGATTTCGAATTGCTCGCCCGACTGGTGGAAGGATTGCAACATGCACACCTTGGAAACGTCTGGGAAGCCGAGTAACTTGTCGCTGGTGGCGTTGTTGAACTCAGCTGCGTCGAGCAAGCCGCGATCCATCGCCGCAACAATTTCGCCGCCGGGAATTGCGTTCACTGCAGCGCCGAGTTTGGTGAAAATATCAATCGACAAACCGACGGTACGATACTTCAGGCCTTTGAAATCGTCAGTCTTGGTAACCGGTTTTTTGAACCAACCCAGAGGTTGCGTTGGCATCGGACCATAAACAAAAGATTGCACATCCACGTTTAAGCTCTTGTAGATTTCATCCAGCAGCGCTTTACCGCCGCCGTAGTTATGCCATGCCAGCAACATGTTCGGGTCCATACCGAAGGCTGGGCCTGAACCCCATAATGCCAACGCGGAATTTTTACCGTACCAGTAAGCCAACACGCCATGGCCGCCGTCGAGCGTACCTTTGCTGACTGCGTCGAGCAATTCAAATGCCTTAACCACTGCACCAGCTGGTAGCACTTCAATTTTCAAACGTCCGCCGGACATATTGTTTACTTTGCTGGCGAAGTCGAGTGCGTATTCGTGGAAAATATCTTTGGCCGGCCAGGTCGATTGCCAACGCATCGTGATTGGGTCGGCCGCTTTGGCAATCATCGGAAAAGCTAGGGTGCTGGCACCGGCAGCTGCAGTCGCTACGCTGAGAAATTTACGGCGTGATGTGGAAGGGGTATCGCTTACGTCAATTTTTTTATCAGACTTCTGCTTCATGAATCTTCTCCTCGGTTGTGAATAAAAAGTAAGTACTAAAACCAGCCGACTATTTTTTCTTACCTCATGTTACTGCGGCTTTAATGCTGCAAAACTTTCACAAAACTGAACCTATAGTTTACCCATATCACGAGTGGATTTTATAGTGGGGAAGATGATTTTCGAGCATGCACCGCAGCAATTTTTAACTATTTGTTTTATTTGGATTTTTAGCTTGCCAGTGAAATGGGCACAGTAGGTGGCGCGCTTTTCATCTTCGGTTCCGGATGCCAGCCGAGCAAGGCGAGCAAAACAAAAAATCCGACCGCATACGCCACGGCGATAGGCCAACCGTGACGCACCCATGCCCCGACCGATTTCGCTTCGGGAAAATTATTCGCCAGCGCGACACCGGCAGACGAACCGAACCACAGCATCGAGCCGCCGAAGCCAACCGCATACGCCAACATACCCCAGTCGTAACCGTTTTGATCCAGCGCCAATTTAGTCAGCGGAATATTATCGAACACTGCCGATACAAAACCAAGACCTAAAGCAGATTGCCATGACGGCGAAGGCAAATGCTCGACCGGCATCATCGACGCACACAACACCAGCGACAATAAAAATACGCTGCCTTTAAATGCGCCGGGGATTTCACTCCAATCCGGTTTGCGTAACGGCACGCAAATCAAAATCGCCAACCACACCGCCACGCCAATAAACGGAAAATGATCGGCGAGATGATTGAAGCGCGTGTTCACCACAACGTTTGAAATAATCGCTGCAGAAAGAATGAACGCGACAACGCCTACACGCGGCCAGTCGATGCGGATGCCCGCAGGCGCATCTTTGGTAATCGGCGAATATTTATGTTGCTTCAACGCGGCAGGAATACCGAAAATAAACAGCGCAGTGATGGCGGCAATATACGCATCGAGCACATTAAGCGGATTCACACCGTCGATCCACATCATCGTCGTCGTCGTATCGCCGACCACGCTGCCGGACCCGCCAGCGTTCGACGCGGCGACAATCGCAGCGAGATAACCAATATGCACTTTGTTACGAAATACGGAAGCCGCCATGGTGCCGCCGATCATCGCGGCGGCGATGTTATCGAGAAAACTCGACAACGCAAACACGATGACCAACAAGAAAAAGCCGCCCTTCCAATCATCAGGCAAAATTTTCGGCAACTCGGCGGGAATATTGGTGCGCTCGAAATGTTTCGACAGCAACGCGAAACCAACTAACAAACACAGCAAGTTAGCCAGGATCACCCACTCGTGTTGCATATGCGAAATCAATCCACTAAAACCCGCACCGGTTTTGAATCCGGCGAAAAATAATTTATACAGCGTGATAACGGCGAGACCAGTGAGGGCAACTTGCAAAGTGCGATGATGAAACAACGCCACGCCGAGCAGCGTGAGCGCGAATAAAATAAAATCTATCGGGATGCCGAACAACATAGCGAATCAAGCCCGTTAAAAAGATGGGTCATTATATGCGATACAATCCAACGATTACATAAGGACTTTTCGCCCGCCATGACCACCCGCGCCAACCCCACCACCCGCTTTTCCAGCCGCGTCGAAAACTATGTCAAAACCCGACCCGGCTATCCCGATGGCTTGATTGCCTTGTTGGAAAAATTATGTGGGTTCACGCAAGAAGCCGTAGTAGCAGACATCGGTTACGGCACCGGCTTATCGACACTGCCATTTTTACAAAACGGCAATCGCGTGTATGGCGTCGAGCCGAATAAAGAAATGCGTCAGGCAGGCGAAGAATTTTTACGCCGCTACAAAAATTTTGTCAGCGTAGTCGGCACGGCGGAATATACAAAATTACCAAATAAATCAATGGATTACATAATAGCGGGACAAGCCTTCCATTGGTTCAATCGCGTTGAAGCCAGAAAAGAATTCGTCCGCGTACTCAAACCCGGCGGCACCGTCGCGTTGATTTGGAACGACAGAAAAACCGACGCCACACCGTTTCTACAAGCCTATGAAAAGTTGTTGGTCGAATTCTCCACCGACTACCGCGAAGTCAATCACCGCAACATCGACGAAAAAGTCATCGCCGAATTTTTCGCCCCAAAAACTTTCGCCGCCGCGTCGTTACCCTACGCACAGCATTTTAATTACGCCAGATTGCAAGGCCGCCTCATGTCATCATCGTATGCACCAGACGTCGGCCACCCGCAACACGAACCGATGTTGAAAAAACTGCGCGAGATTTATGACGCGCATCAAGTCAATGACAGCGTCACGTTTGAATACGACACCTTGATTTATTACGGCAAGTTGTAGGGTGCGCCGCGCGCACGCGTAACGCTTTGAATTACATCTGCGCTCGCCGGATCAAGCGTTACGCGTGCGCACGGCGCACCCTACGGCCTTTGTCATCCTGAGCGATAGCGAAGGATCTGCATTTCGATGTTGATTTGATTCGCGTAACAGCAGATTCTTCGCTATCGCTCAGAAGCACATCCGTAGCGTGCGCACTGCGCACGAAAAAGTCCTTTTTAGCACAACTTTAAATGCCCGCCTGAATGGTTGTCGTGCGCAGTGCGCACGCTACGCGGAGTAAACTCGAAGAAAGAATAGCTCACCCATCTGCGCCGATGCTATTTCTGCTGCCTATCGGGGGCCGCCGGCGAGAACCTGTTTGAGCTACGCGGTGTGGCAGATTTCAATAGAAG
>JBEEJL010000114.1:0-6651 GCA_041169175.1 Pseudomonadota bacterium
TTGCCTGCGTTTGGGTCGCATGAAAGACGAAGGTACGGCCTCGGTTGAAATTACTTCTATTATGAAACGCAATTCTTGCGGCAAGTCGTTGGAGATCGCGCGCGTGGCGCGCGATATGCTCGGCGGCAATGGTATTTCCGATGAGTACGGCGTCGTGCGCCATATGTTGAATCTGGAAGTGGTGAATACCTATGAGGGAACTAGCGACGTGCATGCGTTAATACTTGGCAGAGCACAAACGGGCATCCAGGCTTTTTTCTAAATTAGTTTATGATTATAAAAAAACCAAGCCCGCATTTGCGGGCTTGGTTTTTTTAACATTACTTTTGCGCCAGTAAACTTCCCAGCTCAGCAATTAATTTCGCGTCGTCCGGCTCCACTGCGCTAGCAAAACTTTTCACTAGCTTGCCGTCACGGCCAATTAAATATTTGTGGAAATTCCATTTCGGGCGCTCGCCGGAAGCGTCGGCGAGCAAATCAAAAAATGCATTATTACCTGCGTCACGCACTGGAGTTTTTTCAAACATTGGAAATGTGACGCCGAAATTCACTTGGCAGAAGTTGGCGACTTCCTTATTTGCAGCGGGCTCTTGTCCACCAAAATCGTTCGACGGAAAGCCGAGCACGACGAAGCCGTCGTTTTTATATTTCTTGTATAAAGCTTCTAGGCCCGAATATTGGCCGGTATAGCCGCACTTACTCGCGGTGTTGACGACCAATACGACTTTGCCGCGATATTCACACAGATTTTTTTCGCCGCCCATCAAGTTATTGACGTTGCGGTCGAGCAGAGGCGAACAAGCGGCTTCAGCGTGAGAAGTCATATTAAGTAAGAATCCCGCAATATAAATCAGCCAAACGAAAGCGCGCATTCAGAAGCCATTATTGAACGGTTTTCTGCCCACGGATATGGGCTGTATTGCTAGGCATCACGTCGCAGCTTTCGTTCGCGACCATGTCGTCCAGATCGCGGTGAAGCGCTGCGTAGCATTTTAAATTGGCGGCAGCGACTTGTTCGGCCGTGAGGGTTTGCTGTTTTTTCGTATTCAGAAAACGCTTGGCCTCGGCCTCGTCAGACTCGCCTGCCAATTGTTCCGACATGGCGGGAATGGGAGTTTGTTTGGTCGATTGCAGCTTCATGCTGGATGGGCAGTTTTGCCCTGCCAGCGCGAGACTTGCTGTTAAGCTTATGATTAATAAGGAAAAAATAGAAACGGTGCGTTTGGTGGATGTTTGCATTGAGAACCTCCGGTCTTGGGAACAAATTTAATTTGTCCTAGTCAATTACATCATGAATAAGTAATATAGAACCAATTTAACAAAAAATCAATTATTTGTCTTGGACGAAAAATGACCACCCCATTCAATACTCCCCCTATGCTGAGTATTAGTATAGTCGAACGCGAGACAGGCCTCAGCAAAGATTTGCTCCGCATCTGGGAGCGTCGCTATGGCTTTCCGGCACCGCAGCGTGATGTCACGGGCGATCGGCTTTATCCGCGCGAGCAAGTTAATCGCCTGCGCTTGATCAAGCGGCTGATTGATAGTGGCCTGCGCCCGGGCAAAGTCGTGCCGCAAAATGAGCATAAACTTTTGGAGTTGGCTCAAGTACACGGTCAAGCTGCTGCGCCTGTTGAACGTCCGCATGACGTGGAGCGATTTATCGGCTTAATAAAAAAACACGAATTAGATGAACTAAAACGGCTGCTCAATCAACAACTGGTTCGATTAGGCATCCGCAAATTCGTGACAGGAATTTTAGTGCCCCTCAATGTGATGGTCGGCGAAACCTGGATGCGCGGGGATTTGGCGATTTTCGAAGAGCATTTATATACCGAGGTAGCGCAAAATATATTACGCCAAGCCATCTACTCTTTGAGCGTCGAAGCGCAAGCGCCGCGTATTTTGCTGACCACTTTTCCTGACGAACAACACGCCTTAGGTTTATTAATCGTTGAGTCGCTCATGGCGGCGGAATCGGCTGACTGTATTTCATTAGGCGTGCAGATGCCGGTGTCGGAAATTGCTGCCGCCGCCATTGCACATCGTGCTGATGTGGTGGCTTTATCGTTCAGCGGCGCGTATCCGACCCAAATGATCGGACGCGGATTAAAGGATTTGAAAGCGTTGTTGCCAGCGAACGTCAGCATTTGGGCGGGCGGTGCAGGGGTGGCCGCAGCTAGATTACACATCGACGGCATTCAAGCTTACACATCGCTTGAGTTGATTGCTGGCGCAGTAACACATTGGCGCGAAAAAAATAGTGATGTGGTCGTAAAAGAGGGACAAACATCGCAAGGATTGAGCGTCGCATGAATATCGTCATCACTGGCGCAACCGGCGCGGTCGGACAATCACTCGCGCGCACGCTTGGCGCCCAAGGCCATCAACTCATATTAATCGCGCGCGATGAAGCGGCACTGGAAGCTTTGGCGGGTAGTATGCAAAATCCCTGCATTAGCTTCGCCATCAATTTACTCGATGCAGAAGCAGCAGAAAAGTGTCTGCAACAAGCCAAAGAGACATTCGGCAATCTCGACGGCCTCGCGCATTGTGTCGGCTCAACTCTGCTCAAAGCCTTACATCAAACCAGCGCAGCTGAATGGCGTGAGCAAATGGATATTAATTGCGGCAGTGCATTTAATTTTCTCAAACCGTTTGTGACTTTAGCCTTGCGCGGGAAATATCCGGCGTCCGCCGTGTTATGCAGCTCAGTCGTTGCGCACAGCGGCTTTCCTAATCACGAAGCGATTGCTGCGGCAAAAGGTGCAGTAGCTGCATTGGCACAGTCTGCTGCCGCGACATATGCCGATAAAAAAATCCGCGTGAATGTCGTCGCGCCAGGACTTACGCGTTCGCGCATGACGCAACGTTTTTACGCCACGCCCGAAGCAGAAGCGCGCGCATCGGCGATGAACCCGATGGGACGTATCGGCGAGCCGGAGGATGTCGCGCAAGCGATCGCGTTTTTACTCTCGCCGCAATCTTCTTTTATTACTGGGCAAACTATTGGCCTCGATGGCGGTCAAGGTTTCATCCATCCATTGCCGCGAGTGATAGCGGGTGCCGCTTAGTGCGCGTGTCCGTTGTAAAAAGTGTTGAAAATTAAATCTTCTGTTTTTTCCGGTAACAAATCTTATCTCCCGACTAAACCATGCCTTGCTTGCGGCAGGCCAATGACGTGGCGAAAAAAATGGGAAAAGAATTGGGATGAAGTGAAATATTGTTCTGACAAATGCAGAAAACAAAAATGAAACCCTTACGCAATCTAGTATTAATTCTGGGCGATCAACTGGATCTGGAATCGAATGCGCTGCAAGATTTTGATGCGCAGCAAGACCGCGTGCTGATGATTGAGTCGCAAGGCGAAGGTAAATACGTGTGGAGCCACAAAGCGCGTATCGCGCTTTTTTTATCCGCTATGCGTCACTTCGCGCAGGATTTAGTTCAGCGCGACATGCCGGTCGATTATCAAAAAATTGATAATAATCAATATATTACATTTGAAGAGGCGTTAGAGAAAATACTGCAGTTATCTAAGCCCCATAAGCTGATCGTGATGCAGCCAGGCGAATGGCGCATGTTAGAAATCATTCGCCTATGCTGTAAAAATCAAAACGTCCAACTCGCGTTACGCGACGACGCACATTTTTTTATTTCGCCGGCCGAGTTTGCTGAATGGGCTAGACCGTATAAACAAATCCGCATGGAAAATTTTTATCGCGTGATGCGCAAGCGTAGCGGGGTATTGATGAATGGTGATGATCCCATCGGCAATAAATGGAATTTCGATGAGGAGAATCGCGGTAGTTTTGGCAAACAAGGACCAAGCCTGTTGCCTGCGCTGCCAGAGTTTAAGCCGGATAGAATCACGCGCGATGTTTTTGCGTTGGTAGAAAAATATTTTCCCGACCATCCCGGGTCATTAGCTGATTTTAATTGGCCGGTGACGCGTGCTGAAGCACTGTTGGCGATGCAGGATTTTATCGGACATCGTTTGCAAAACTTCGGCCACTATCAAGATGCCATGTGGCAGGACGAGCCGTTTTTACATCATGCGCTGCTGTCTTCTTCGCTCAATTTGAAATTACTCAATCCGCGCGAAGTGGTCGCAGCCGCGGAGCAAGCGGGTAAGACATATCGGCTTCCGCTGGCAGCGGTCGAAGGTTTCATTCGGCAAATTTTAGGCTGGCGCGAATTTATCCGCGGCATGTATTGGTTCGATATGCCAATGATGGCAGAAGCCAATCATTTCAAGCATCAGCGTGATTTGCCGAAATGGTATTGGAGCGGCGCTACGCAAATGAATTGCATGCGCCAGACTATCGACCAAACTTTGCAATATGGTTACGCCCACCACATTCAACGCCTGATGGTGACGGGTATGTTCGGCATACTCGCGGAAGTCGAGCCCAAACAGCTCGCCGCTTGGTATCTCGCAGTCTATATCGATGCGATTGAGTGGGTCGAGTTGCCCAACGTTGTCGGCATGGCGTTGTATGCCAACGGCGGTCGCTTCACCAGCAAGCCCTATGTGGCGAGCGGCGCGTACATTAACCGCATGAGTAATTATTGCGCGGGCTGTCAATACAAGCCGGAAAAAAAGCTCGGCGAAGATGCGTGCCCTGTTACTACGCTGTATTGGAATTTTCTTGATAAGCACGAAAAAGAATTTGCCAGTCAACCACGCACGGCACTGATGGTAAAAAATTTACAACGCTTTAGTGATGAGGAGAGAAAAGCGATACGCGAGCAGGCAGATAAAAATCTAAATACAATCAATAGGTTATAGAGGCACTCATTTTTCAATTTTGACTTTACTTTCCAGCTCGCGTAATTGTTGTGTCAAAAAATATAACTCATTTGCGTCACTAATTTGACCGCTCTCGATTAATCCGCCGAGCATCACGCGCGCGGTTTCAGTTTCATTCATATCCGCACGTAAAAAAATTTCCATCTGCTTCGCCCAGCTTGGTACGTTCGTCCCAGTTGCGTAACGTCGAATCGCCGCTGCGTATTGCGCGGCGAGTGGGAGATCATTTAATTTGTGCCGCGCGATAATGACGGCATGCGCCAGCCACGGCCAACGTCGATTCGGATCGACTAAAAATTGTTGATAAACAAAATCTAACATCAGCCTTTGCTTTTCCGGCTGCGGCACTTCGGCATATAAATGGCTGGCGAAGAGCAACGGATATTGGGCGTAGGGATCCAGTTGCAAAATACGCGTCAGCCAATCACGCACGCGCGAGTAATCCAAATCACGAAACGGCAACGATACACCGGGTTGGTTATCAAATGCTTGCAAATTTAACATCAAAAATTTTGCCAAACCAATCGGCTCGCCGATACTGCTTACCATTAGCGAGTGAAGTGACGGCGGCGACGCCAAGGCTTGGGCTTTCGCAGAGGCGCGCGGTAGAAAAAAATTTAATCCAATTTGCAGCAGCAATGCGCCACCAATGAGCCAAATAATTTTTTTTGGTATGGTCGCAAGCGATCGCTGAATAGGCATATCAATAATTTTTTCGATAAAGATCAAAAAGAGTTGCGCCCACCAACAGTGCCACGTAGATAAGTGTTTGTAACGCCAGCGTCGGCAGATCTGCCATGCCGCCAGTGAAGTTTACTAGCCAAGAAGTCTGCGTGAATAAATCCAAACGGGGCAGTAAAAGTGCAATCGCATTGAGTACTCCGTTCGTGATTTGACGAGCCACGCCGCTGGTTTCCACCAAAGAAGTAGCCCCCATCAATTGTAACGCTGCCATAGTACGCGACAGTAAATACAAAGCCATCACTGACACCAAAGAACTCATGCTGTGCGCAAGGGTCAATACAAAAAATAAACTGGCTGCAGTAATGATGAGTAATTCCAGCGCCAACGAGCCGCCCCAAGCAAAAACCTGCATGAGCGGCACGAGCAAAGTCAGCGGAAGAGAAATCAACGCTGCGGCAATCAAGGCGCAAACCGCGTAGCCCAAAAATTTACCGGCAAAAAAATGCGCACGACTAATCGGCAGCGACAGTAGCAAATCCAAACCCTTATCATTCGTTTCACGAATTTGTGCAGTAATAATAAAAATGGTCAGCAAAAATACAGAGCCCAAGCGATATAGCGCGGCGATAAACGCCGTTTCAATAGCGACGCTTTCCATGATAGCCAGTTGTTTTACAAACAAAGCAAACGCTAAGCCGACAACCATCAACACAATCAACATCCGCGCAAGATGATTCTTCCGCGCTTCACGCAACACGCCAAGCGCTAACACGACGACCGGATGGGGGATGGAAAAAATCGCAGGTAAAGAAATATTCATCACGGCAATTGCCCCGCTGCAACCATGCGGTTGAATAAAATGCTGGTGGGAATCCATGTCACGATGTCATCGAATTCGCCGCCGGGCGCGGTTGTGTTTTCGGTTGGAACCCGACTGATAAAGGTATTGGTGTTGCTAAGATTCGTTTGTTCATCAGTATTGGTAGTTGATGTGTTGGTAATAGCGATGCCATTTTCGAGCGTAGCGCCGTTGCCGTTTGGTCCGTGGGAAAGCATCACTACCGGAACGGCGGCCGCTAAACTTGTTATTGGAGCCGATGACGATCGAATCATTTGGCCTGTTACTACAGAAAAAGTAGGTTTCGAAACTGAAT
>JBEEJL010000115.1:0-9590 GCA_041169175.1 Pseudomonadota bacterium
TTCATTTCTGTACTCCTTTACATGAGAGAAACTTAACCATGCAGTGGTCACATAATTTTCCGCATGATTTGTCACTGCATATATCTAATGTAGTTCAGCAACAGAAATAATCAACGTCGAATAGCTAGGGTAGATGCCCCATCCGTTACCATTACACACGCTCAGAGGAAATCTATATGTATGGATTTGGCCAGCCTTTGTGGCTCATGGAAAGTGTAATTCGCTCTCAAGATGCAGACCAAGTCTTAACTGCGGTATGCTATGTCCAAGCCATAACAGAGCAGATGATAGTCAAATTATCGATTGCTTAAATATTTAATATAAACAAGGAGTTATAATGACAACTACTACAGCAAGCGGGCTGCAAATTGAAGACACTAAAGTCGGTGACGGCGCAGAAGCCAAAGCCGGACAAATCGCGTCGGTGCATTACACCGGCTGGCTCACCGACGGCACGAAGTTTGATTCGAGCAAAGATCGCAATGATCCGTTTCCGTTTAAGCTCGGTGCCGGTCGTGTGATTCAAGGTTGGGACGAAGGCGTGCAAGGCATGAAAGTCGGCGGCGTGCGCAAGCTAACGATTCCTCCGCAGCTCGGCTACGGCGCACAAGGTGCAGGCCGCGTGATTCCACCGAATGCGACGCTGGTGTTTGAAGTCGAGTTACTCGACGTGCACGCAGGCTGATGACCGTGCAGTCGAAATATTTCTCCGCCCTCGGCCCGCACGGTTTTCATCGTGTCGCTTATA
This sequence comes from Pseudomonadota bacterium, assembly GCA_041169175.1. Lineage (GTDB taxonomy): Bacteria > Pseudomonadota > Gammaproteobacteria > Burkholderiales > JBEEJL01 > JBEEJL01. The sequence continues at coordinate 749 of JBEEJL010000115.1, forward strand.
CCGAATGGGGCGATGAAAAAAATCCTGATGTCGTCATCTGCGTTCATGGACTCACGCGCAACGGACGTGATTTCGATTTTCTCGCGCGCGGTTTGGAAAAAGATTTTCGCGTGATATGTCCCGACGTTGCCGGGCGTGGGCAAAGCGAATGGCTGACGCACAAAGAAGATTACAGCTATCCGCTTTATGTGGCCGACATGGCGGCGTTGATCGCGCGGCTGAATGTCGAAACGGTGAATTGGGTCGGCACTTCGCTGGGCGGCTTGATCGGTATGTTCATCGCGGCGCAACCAAAAACGCCGATTAAACGTCTGGTGCTGAATGATGCCGGCGCTTTTATTCCCAAGGCATCGCTCGAGCGCATTGGCGCGTATGTCGGTGCTGATCCGGCGTTTGATAGCGTCGAAGCCTTGGAGCAAACCATGCGCGTCATCAGCGCGCCATTCGGTCCGTTGACTGATGCGCAGTGGCGGCATCTGGCTGAACACATGGCAGTAAAAAAAGCCGACGGCAAAATTCATTTCAATTACGATCCCGATATCAGCATTCCTTTCAAATTGCCGCAGAACGACGTGGCGCTGTGGCCGATTTGGAATAATGTCATTTGTCCTGTGTTGATTACGCGTGGTGCGAATTCGGATTTATTGTTACCCGATACGGTGGAGAAAATGAAACAGGGTAAAGCGAATGTGCAATCAGTAGAAATCGCTAACACGGGTCATGCGCCGATGTTGATGGACGATGAGCAGATTGCCTTAGTGCGTCAGTTTTTGCTACAAGGCTGATGTTATGTAACTATTTGTTTTTATTGAATTATTTATAAATTGGGTCGGAAGCCTGCAAGGTGTTCCGACGTAGATTAAATCGCTCAAATTTCCTTTACATCCGTCGGAACGCCTCACGGCTTCCGACCTACGCAAGATTAAGCCTCATGACCACCGCATTAAAAATTCTACAATCCACTTTCGGTTACCCCAAGTTTCGCGGTGAGCAAGCCGCCGTCATTGAGCATGTGCAAAAGGGCGGCGATGCTTTGGTGTTGATGCCGACGGGTGGTGGCAAGTCATTGTGTTTTCAGATTCCCGCGTTGTTGCGCGATGGTGTCGGTATTGTGGTGTCGCCACTGATTGCCTTGATGCAGGACCAAGTCGATGCGCTGACGCAGGCGGGTGTGAAGGCGGCGTTTTTGAATTCGAGTTTGGATGCTGATGAGGCGTCGAAAGTCGAGCAACAATTACTCAAAGGCGAATTGGATTTACTTTACGTAGCGCCAGAGCGTTTAACTACGCCGCGTTTTTTGCAGCTTTTAGCCAAATCAAAAATCGCTTTGTTCGCCATCGACGAAGCGCATTGTGTATCGCAATGGGGCCACGATTTCCGCCCTGAATATGTTGCGCTGTCGATTTTGCATGAGCGCTTTCCTACCATTCCACGTATCGCGCTAACGGCCACTGCCGATGCGCTGACACGAACAGAAATCATCCAACGCCTCGCGCTGGATGATGCGCGCATGTTTGTGTCGAGCTTTGATCGGCCGAATATCCGCTATCGCGTGACGTTGAAAAATTCCGCGCGCGAGCAACTCGCTGAGTTTTTACAAGAAGGTCATCGCGGTGAAGCGGGCATTGTCTATTGTTTGTCGCGTAAGAAAGTTGAAGAGAATGCCGAATGGTTGAACCGCCAAGGCTTCACCGCCTTACCGTATCACGCCGGGCTTGATGCTTCGACGCGACGTAATAATCAAGCGCGCTTTTTGCGCGAAGACGGCATCATCATGGTGGCGACCATTGCGTTTGGTATGGGCATCGACAAACCCGATGTGCGTTTTGTCGCGCATCTCGATTTACCTAAAAGTATGGAAAGTTATTACCAGGAAACCGGTCGCGCCGGACGCGACGGCGAACCGGCGGAAGCGTGGTTGGCTTATGGTTTAGGCGACGTGGTTATGCTGAAGCAGATGATCGATAACGGCGAAGCGAATGAAGAGCGCAAACGCGTCGAGCGTAACAAACTCGATGCTCTGCTGGGCTTTTGCGAATCGACCAGTTGTCGCCGAATTTCCTTGCTTGGTTATTTCGATGAAGTGCGCACCACGACTTGCGGTAATTGCGATAATTGTCTGGAGCCACCGCAAACCTGGGATGGCACCGAGGCGGCGAAAATGGCGCTGTCGTGCGCCTATCGCACCGGACAACGATTCGGCGCGGGCCATCTCACCGACGTGCTACTAGGAAAATCTACACCGAAAATGACGCAATGGGATCATGATCGTTTGCCTGTGTTCGGCATCGGTAAAAATTACACCGCGACACAATGGCAAAGCGTGTTTCGCCAATTGGTTGCAGCGGGTTATCTCGAAGCCGACGCTGAAGCATTCGGTGGATTAAAACTTACCGCAGCGAGTCGCCCGATTTTAAAAGGCGAGCAGAGCATGGCGTTTCGTAAAGACGCGGACAAGCGTACGAGCAAAGGCAAACGCGCGGGCAGCGCAGCCGTCGCCTCGCCGACCGACGCCTTGTGGGAAGCCTTACGCGCCGCGCGCTTGAAACTCGCGCAAGAACAGGGCGTGCCGCCGTTCGTGATTTTTCACGACAGCAGCCTGCGCGACATGCACGCCACGCAACCGCGCACCATGGACGAGATGGGCGATGTGATGGGTGTGGGTGAAAAGAAACTGGAAAAGTTTGGAAAAGTTTTTCTGGCGGTGATTGCCGAACATGGCGATGGAATGAGAGCCTATAAGCTTGCTGTAGAAACAACCACGACCAAAGAATTCAACCTAAGTGGACTAAACGATACAGCGAATGAAACTTTGCGCCTGCTGAAAACCGGCCTCAGTCCGGAGGAGATTGCGGGAACGCGCGGCTTGCGAGAGACGACTATTTATACGCATTTTTCCCTAGCCATCGCTGCAGGTGAGCTGGATGTAAGCGAAGTGATTTCGCTTAACGATACGCAAATTCAAGAAATTAAGAAAGCTATTCTCGCGGCAGGCACCGATAATGCGGCGCTCAAGCCAGTGTTTGATGCTTTGGGTGGTGAGTATGATTACGGCGTGCTGCGTTGTGTGCAGGCGAGTATGGAGATGTCGTAATCGAATTCGTAGGCAGGGTTGATAAACCCAGCAGGGCTCGGGATAAAGTCCGCTGCTAGGCTGGACGAAGTATGCTCTGATTGAGAGTGCCGGGGGTAGCCCGGCTGCTAGTCACTTTTTTGCTTCGCCAAAAAAGTAACCAAAAAAGGCGAACCCGCCGCGCTGCTTTTTGTTTTTAGGTTTTTGTTGTCGCGCTATTTCTGCTGCCGCCGCTCTTATAGACCCAGCTGCGTCGAGCACAAACTCGCTGTCACCTTCAATTCAAATCGTCATCACCGAATAGTTCAAACATGTGCTCGCCGACGGCTCCCGATAAGCAACAAAAATAGCATCGGCGCAGAAGGGTGAGCAATTCGCTCTCCGTATCTATATTCCCTTTCATCCTTAGAGCGCAATAAAAGTAGGCTGGGTTGATAAACCCAGCATTGCTTGTAACAATGTTCGCTGCTGGGCTTATCAGCCCAGCCTACATGTGGCCCCAATCCGGTTTACGCTTCTGCATAAACGCATCGACACCTTCTGCTGCTTCCGGCAACATGAAATTGCACGCCATGGTTTTGCTGGCTGTTTCATAGGCAGCGCTCAAACCTAATTCGATTTGTTCATAGAACAATTTTTTCCCTAAAGCAATCACATCAGCAGGTTTGGCGATAATGGTTTGCGCGAGTTCGTTCACGGCTTGATCGAGTTTTTCCAATGCTACTACGCGATTCACTAACCCGCGTTGAAAAGCGATTTGTGCGTCAATAAATTCACCGGTCAATAACATTTCCATCGCCTGTTTGCGTGGCAGGTTGCGCGCGAGGGCGACGCCGGGGGTGGAGCAGAATAAGCCGAGATTGACGCCGCTGGTGGCGAAGGTGGCGTTGTCGCTGCACACGGCGAGATCGCATTGTGCGACCAGCTGGCAACCGGCAGCGGTGGCCATGCCATGCACTTTGGCGATGACGGGTTGCGGTAATTTGGTGAGTGTCAGCATTACTTCACTGCATTTTCTGAACAGTGCTTCGGTTGCACCTAATTCATAGTTGGCGCGCATCTCTTTTAAATCGTGTCCGGCGCAAAAGGCTTTGCCTGCGCCGGCGATGACGACGACGCGTAGGCTTTTATCGTCGCCGATTGCGTTTAATTGAATTAACAACGCGCCGAGTAATTCGTTGGACAGTGCGTTGTATTGTTGCGGCCGATTGAGTGTCAGAGTAGCGACGCCTGCTTGGTCGTGGCGTAATAAAATCGCGTCGTTGCTTGCTTGGGCTGCTTGAGGGCTCATCTATTGCGCTATCGCTTCAATAGCTTTTTGTACGGCTATGATGTCGGCCCGTCTATCTACCAGACAAGTCGCTTCGCCATCCAATACGACTTTGCCATTTACGGTGCATATCGTATCCAGCACCACGCGCTTTTTTTCCAGATTGATTTCTTTCACCATGGCTTCGGCGCGCACGGTGTCGCCTGCTTTGACCGGCGCTTTGAAGCGCATGGTTTGGCCGAAATACACCGCGCCGGGACCTGGGATGCGCGTACCGACGATGGTCGAAATCAAGCTCGCGGTGAGCATGCCGTGACCGATGCGCGTTTTGAACATGGTTTGCTTGGCGAATTCTTCGTTGAGGTGCATCGGGTTGTTATCGCCGGAAATCCCGGCGAACAAAATGATGTCGGCTTCGGTGATGGTTTTGGCGTAAGCGCCGGTCATGCCGATTTTTAAATCTTCGAGGTAATAGCCGTGTAAATCTTGCATATAAAAACCTTAATATAATCAAATAGTTAATAAATGAATTCCACATACGCTATGAGGAATGTAACTAGAATGAAGTTTGCTTGAAGTGTTTGCGCGATGCAATAGTGATTAAGAATAGAAGCAAGTCTTGCTTGCTACGGATGCCTTGTGTAGCATGGTTTACTAATTAGGCCTCGAAGAAATACGTGCCTGAAATACATTACAAGTCCCTTACACGCACTAAAAATTTCTCAAGCGAAAAAAGCATGGCAAGCGACGTCATACTCGAAACACAAAATCTCAGTAAAGACTTCAAAGGCTTCACCGCCGTTGATAACGTCAATCTCAAAGTGAAGCGTGGCAGTATCCATGCGCTGATCGGCCCCAATGGCGCGGGCAAGACGACGTGCTTTAATTTGCTGACCAAATTTCACGCTCCTACCCGGGGTAAAATTATTTACAACGATATCGATATCACCACGGAAAAGCCGCCGCAAATCGCGCGCCGTGGTTTGATTCGTTCGTTCCAGATTTCTGCCGTGTTCCCCCATATGACCGTGCTGGAAAATGTGCGCGTGGCCCTGCAACGCAAACTTGGCACCTCATTTCATTTCTGGAAATCAGAAAAGTCTCTCGACCAATTGAATGGCCGCGCGATGGAATTGCTCGAGTCAGTCGACTTGGGTTCATTCGCCGATACCCAAACCGTCGATCTACCTTATGGGCGCAAGCGCGCGTTGGAAATTGCGACCACGTTAGCCTTGGATCCAGAAATGATGTTGCTCGACGAACCAACACAAGGCATGGGCCACGAAGATATTGGCCGCGTAACGGAACTCATCAAACGCGTTTCTGCAGGCCGCACTATTTTGATGGTGGAACACAATCTTTCGGTGGTGTCGAATTTGTGCGACACGATTACCGTTTTGCAACGCGGCGCAGTGTTGGCCGAAGGCGATTACGCAACGGTATCGAAAAATCCGCAAGTGCTCGAAGCTTATGTAGGAACGGCCCATGTCTGAAACCGCAGAATATTTACGCGTCACCGATTTACACGCGTTTTACGGCGAGTCGCATATTTTGCACGGCGTCGATTTCAGCGTAAACCAAGGTGAGCTGGTGACCTTGCTCGGTCGTAACGGAGCAGGGCGCACTACGACATTAAAATCCATCCTCGGTTTGGTTGGTCGGCGTACCGGTTCGGTGATGGTGAATGGGACAGAAACCACGAAACTCCCCACGCACAAAATTGCCCACCTCGGCATCGGCTATTGCCCGGAAGAGCGCGGCATATTCTCTAGCCTGAGCTGCGAAGAAAATTTGATGTTGCCACCCGCAGTCGCGAGTGGGGGTATGTCTGTAGAAGAAATTTACGATATGTTTCCCAATTTGAAAGAGCGTCGCAATAGCCCCGGCATGCGTCTCTCCGGCGGCGAACAACAAATGTTAGCCATGGCGCGCATACTGCGTACCGGCGCAAAATTACTTTTGCTCGATGAAATCACCGAAGGACTCGCGCCTGTCATCGTGCAGTCACTAGGGCGCGTTATCAAAATGCTCAAGGAAAAAGCTTATACCATCATATTGGTGGAGCAGAATTTCCGCTTTGCAGCACCACTCGCAGATCGGCACTATGTGATGGAGCACGGCAGAATCGCGGAGATGATCCGCAAAGACGAACTCGAAGCAAAGATGGATACATTGCACGAGTATTTAGGGGTGTAGTTGTTGTTTATTTCTTGGAGGAAGTAATGATTAAACGTAAATTATTGAATGTGTTGGTGGGCATGACTTTGGCGGCAACCGCCGGTTCCGCTTTTGCGCAGAATGCTAAAGTCTCTGACGGCGTAGTTAAAATCGGCGTGTTGACCGATATGGCCAGCTTGTATGCCGACGTGTCCGGCAAAGGCGCAGTCGAAGCGGTCAAAATGGCCGTTGAAGATTTCGGCGGCAAAGTATTGGGTATGCCGATTGAAGTCGTCTCAGCCGATCACCAGAACAAAGCCGACATCGCATCGAGCAAATCGCGCGAATGGTTTGATACACAAAAAGTGGACATGATCACCGATAACGTCGCGTCATCGACGGCCTTGGCTGCGGTAAAAGTCGCCGGCGAGAAAAAGAAAATCGCGATTGTGAACGGCGCAGCCAGCTCGCGTATCTCGAATGAAGATTGCACACCGTACTCTGTTCACTACACCTACGACACCGTGGCTCTGGCTAACGGTACGGGTAAAGCCGTAGTAAAAGACGGCGGCGATAGCTGGTTTTTCCTGACGGCTGACTACGCATTCGGTCATTCACTGGAAAAAGACGTGACCGAAGTAGTAAAAGCCGGTGGCGGTAAAGTAGTCGGCGGCGTGAAGCATCCATTGAACGCGTCTGACTTCTCGTCCTTCTTGCTGCAAGCGCAATCGTCCGGTGCCAAAATTATCGGCCTGGCTAACGCAGGCGGCGATACCATCAACTCGATCAAGGCTGCCAATGAGTTCGGCATTCTGAAATCGGGCTCGCAGCAATTGGCCGGCTTGTTGATTTTCATCTCTGACATTCATGCATTGGGACTCGAAGCGACGCAAGGTTTGTACGCGACGACCGGTTTCTACTGGGACATGAATGACGACACCCGCAAGTGGTCGGAAAAGTTTTTCAAGCGCACCGGCAAAATGCCAACCATGGTACAAGCGGGTGACTATTCATCCACTATGCATTACTTGAAAGCAGTTGAAGCCGCCGGTACCGACGACTCCGACGCTGTGATGAAAAAAATGCGTGAAATGCCCGTTAACGATTTCTTCGCGAAAGGCGGCAAAATCCGCGAAGACGGTCGCATGGTGCATGACATGTATTTGGTTCAAGTGAAAAAGCCGTCTGAGTCGAAAAAGCCTTGGGATTATTACAAAGTGAAAGCGACGATTCCTGGTAATGAAGCTTATCGTTCATTGGCCAACAGCACTTGCCCGTTGATTAAGAAGTAAGTTTTTTGTAGGCTGTAATCGACATAATTCGCCGCTCGCAAGGGTGGCGAATTATTCAATATAATCAAATAGTTATAACAAAAGAACTGAAACGCTTATGACGACCATTTTCGGCGTACCTATTCAAGCGATGATGAGCCAATTGCTCATCGGGCTGGTGAACGGCTCGTTCTACGCCATGCTCAGTCTCGGCCTCGCGGTGATTTTCGGTTTACTCAATATTATTAATTTCACGCATGGCGCGCTATACATGATGGGCGCTGTCGGTGCGTGGATGGGCCTGACTTATCTCGGTATGAATTACTGGGTCGCGCTCCTCGTCATGCCGATTGTGATTGGCATTATTGGCATGATCATCGAGCGCACCATGTTGCAATGGTTATATAAGTTGGATCATTTATATGGTCTGCTCCTCACCTTCGGCCTCGCATTAATTTTCGAAGGCTTGTTTCAAAATGCCTACGGCGTTTCCGGCCTGCCGTATTCCGCTCCGGCTGCGTTAAGCGGCGCGACCAATCTTGGTTTTATGTTCCTGCCGAACTATCGCGCATGGGTCGTAGCGGTGTCGCTCGTCGTCTGCTTCGCGACATGGTTCGTGATTGAGCGCACCAAGCTCGGCGCCTACTTGCGCGCGGGCACGGAGAATCCGCGCTTGGTGCAAGCCTTCGGCATCAACGTGCCCCTGATGGTGACGCTGACTTATGGTTTTGGTGTCGCGCTCGCCGCGTTCGCCGGCGTGCTTGCCGCGCCGATTACACAAGTCAGTCCGCTGATGGGTTCCAATCTGATTATTGTCGTGTTCGCCGTCGTAGTAATCGGCGGCATGGGCTCGATCCTCGGCGCAATTATTACCGGACTTGCTCTCGGTTTAATTGAAGGATTAACCAAAGTGTTTTACCCCGAAGCATCCACTGTCGCCGTGTTTGTCATTATGGCGATTGTGTTGATCCTGCGTCCTGCCGGTTTGTTTGGAAAAGAAAAATGAGCCGACAAATTATTCTGTTTATCGTATTGCTCGCGCTGGCTGCGGTTGCGCCGCTCGCAGGTTTA
>JBEEJL010000116.1:0-4669 GCA_041169175.1 Pseudomonadota bacterium
CGCTGGTGTCGCAAGATGCGGTAATTTTCGCCGCCAGCGTATGGGAAAACGTACGTTACGGCAGGCCGGAGGCGAGTGACGCGGACGTGTTGGCGGCGTGCGAAGCGGCCTACGCGACGGAATTTATTCAACGCATGCCGCAAGGCATGGAGACTTTTTTGGGCGAGCGCGGCGTGCGTTTATCCGGCGGTCAGCGGCAACGTTTGTCGATAGCGCGCGCGTTGTTATCGCAACGGCCGATATTATTGCTCGACGAAGCCACCAGCGCGCTCGACGCGGAAAGCGAAAAAATGGTGCAATTGGCGCTGCAAGGTTTGATGCGTGATCGCACCACGCTGATTATTGCGCATCGTCTAGCCACCGTGCAAAACGCGGATCGCATCGCTGTGATGGAGCAAGGAAAAATTATCAGCGTGGGCACGCACGCGTCTTTGGTGGCAGAAAACGGTTTATATGCACGTCTGGCGGCGATGCAATTTGCGTCAAGCGAAAATATTATAACTAATTGAATTAATTGATATTTATATAAATTTAGGCGAAAAAAAACTCCTTCTGCAAATATTGCCGAAGGAGCCGTGAGCGCCATACAAGCCACTCAATACAATTTAGGAGATTCAACAAATCAAAACCAAGCTACTACTGAACTACCACTGCTACTGCAAAAATTTTATCGACTGCGCGATCATTCAAATTTTATTTTCTCCGTCGCTGCAACAATCCCATCCCGGCTAATCCGGATGCGGCTAGCCAAATAGCCGCGGGCACGCTCCAGGTTGCCGGTTCGCCTGTGATGCTGGCAGAAGGGGTGACCGTCATCGCGTTAGCCGGCTGCGGTGCTTCAGCCAGAGTCATCGGTTGGACGGCTGCAGCGCGCGCACTTTGGCTGGCGGCTCTTTGCTCATCTGCCGTGAAATGTTCTATGTTAGCAATAGGCTGCTCGGTTTTTTGCGCTTCGGCGCTGCTCGTGCTGAGCAAACCGGTCATCATCACGCCAACCGTCAACATACTGACCGCAACTATTTTCAAATTCATGGAACCACTCCAACAAGTTGTATTCAAATCAAGCTGTAAGTAAGGTTTGTTCATTGATATGCATTGCTACACATCACTACTTATCACGCTTCCAGTGTAGGCAGAGACGAAGTCGTTTTCAATGCGGGTAGGCAGGGTATAGGGGTGGGTGAAACCCTGTATTTGTCACTACATAGTTTCCTCCTCTAAAAGATATGTAAAAACTTGTGAATTAATGCACTGACAATTGAAACAAGTGAGGCGTAATCTGAAGTTGAAGTGGGGGGAAACATGAAGTGAAATTTAGACTTCATACAAGTCGCCAGAATCACCCAAATGGCAAAAGTTTTGAACTATAAAGAAAGTGATTGAGACGGCATCCTGTAACAAACGAAGGAGTGCGTATCATGAAGCGATTCAAGATGTTGGTAGCATTGTTCAGTCTACTTATCACGCATCAAGCTGTTGGCCAAACCATTGAGCCGGTCGCGTTGACAGAAGATGATCAGGCGGAAATCCGTTCCGTTGTGCGGCAGCAAATGTTTGCCATAGACCAAAATAATGCCGAAATGGCGTTTGCTTTCGCCTCCCCCGGCGTGCAGGAAACCTTCGAAACTTCAGAACGCTTTCTATTTATGGTGCGGCGCGGCTACAGCGCGCTGTACAAGCCGCGTCATGTGGAGTTCCTTGGCCTGACGGTGGTGAATGGCGAAACGGTACAACCCGTGCGCTTAGTCGCGCAGGACGGCGATGTAGAAGTGGCGATGTATCAAATGCAGCGCCAGGAAGATAATCAGTGGCGCATTAACGGCTGCGATTTGGCAAAATCCGATTTAACCTCGCTTTGAGATTAAGGTGCGTCGGCTTGTCGGTCCGGCTGCGCTTTGTCGAACGCAGGGTGCTGTAAGCACGCGGCATAAATACGCCGAACGCTAGGATAATTTTCCAGCGGGCAAGCGAAACGAAGCGCGTTCGCCACTTGCGGCACCAAACAAATATCCGCCAGCGTAATCTGATCGCCATGACAGAATTTCCCCGTCTGTTTATTTCCCGCCAGCATTTTCTCCAGCGTTTGTAATCCTTCATCCACCCAATGTTTGTACCAGTTCTCGACGCTTGCTTTGTCGTGGCCTAATGGCGCGCGTAAATAATCCAGAATGCGTTTGTTGTTCAGCGGATGAATGTCGCACGCAACTACCAGCGCAATAGCGCGCACGCGTGCACGTTCGACTGGTGCGGTCGGTAGCAAGGGCGGCGCAGGGCGGGTTTCATCCAGATATTCGATAATCGCTAAAGATTGCGCGAGCGAATGCTCACCATCGACCAGCATCGGCACAAAGCCTTGCGGGTTGATGGCGCGATAGGCAGGCTCGCGCTGCTCGTCGTTGAGTAAATGAATCGGTATCGATTGATACGGCAAGTTTTTCAAATTCAGTGCAATGCGAACGCGGTAAGCGGCGGATGAGCGCCAATAGTCGTAAAGTTTCATAGTTTATCGTCATTCATACTTGTTTAAAAAGGGCCGAATCGGTTTGGCTTATAATAGGCGTTTATGCAAACTTGCCGCAAAATTTTCTATGAAGCCTACCGCCGCGCCCGCTGAGCTGCTGCCGTCGCGCATCACGCGCGATTGGATTGCGCAGCGCTTGACCGCGCCGAGAACCGGTATCGCGTTCAATGACGAAGCCGGGCAGGAAAAACTGTTTCCGCATAAAGACGGATCGCCGCGTCTGCATATTACCCCGGCAGGCGTATTGGTAGCGTTGGTAAACCGCGACGACGGCGTGTACGTTGTGTTGACTCAACGTACCGATCATTTATCCGATCATGCCGGGCAAATCAGCTTCCCGGGCGGACGGGCGGAAAATCACGACAAGGATATTGTCCACACGGCTTTACGCGAAACGGAAGAGGAAATCGGCATCGCGTCTCAACAAGTCGAGGTGCTGGGAACCTTGCCGGATTATTTGACCGGCACGGGTTATCGCGTCACGCCGGTCGTGGCTTGGGTGGAAGCGCCGGTGAGTTTCAAGCCCGACCCGTTTGAAGTGGCAGAAGTATTTGAGGTGCCGCTGGTGTTTTTTCTCGATAGCGCGAATCACAAGCGCCATAGCCTGATGCGCGATGGGCAGGAGCGGTTTTACTATGCCATGCCGTACAATGATCGTTATATTTGGGGCGCCACAGCGGGCATGCTGCTGGCTTTGCAACAAATTCTGATGCGGGAATAAAAATATGAATAGACATTTACGCTGGGCGGTATATATCTCCATCATTAGCTTGGCCGCCTGCGCGCAAACCCCGGTGCGCTATAACCCTGCGCCGTCGCCTGTGCCGCCACCTGCGCCGCGGACAATTCCGCCACCGCCGGTTGCCGCACCGGAAACTATCACCGGCGCGAATAGTAAAATTGTTAATAAAAGCCGCGACAATTTATGGCGCTCGGTGTCGTCTTCGCTGGCGCAATCGCGCTTCGCCGTCACCAGCGTCGATTACAAAACCGGTGTGATGCAATTGCGCTACGCCGGCGATCCGCGTAACTATATTGATTGCGGTAAAGTGAAAGTGATCCCGCCTAATGGTGGGCCGAGTTACGAATTTCCTGCGGCTAACGCGAATCAACAATATCAAATTTCGACGCAAGGAAAAATATTCAATGTCGATCGGCGCATGAACCTGGACGCGCAGATTATGTTGAGCTTGCAAGCAGTCGATGCAGCGCGCACATCGGCGCGAGTGGAAACGCGCTATGGCGTGAGTCGCGATCAATACGTCACGCCGACGCAAGGCGGCGCGCCGTTTAATGCGTCGGATTCGGTCAGCTTTATGTTTAACGAGTCGGCGACATTTCCTAACGCCGCCACGCGCTGTACGGCGACCTTGCAACTGGAAAATGAGCTCATGCAGTTTTTTAAGTAAGTATTTGATTATATTAGATTATTTATTATTGCTTAAATCAATCAGCCTGTATTATTCGTCACAATAAAATAGAACAATATGTTGCCTAAAAAATTTCCTCAGCACGCCACTATCGGCATTTTTTCGCCATCAGGCTTGGTTGCCGATGCGAGCAAAATCGAAACCTCGGCGCACTATTTTCAAAACATGGGTCATCGCGTTTTTCTCGATGAGCGCGTGGCAAATCAATGGAAATATTTTGCCGGTACCGACGATGAACGCTTAGCTGCGTTCTACGCCATGTTGCGTAATCCTGAAATCGACGTCGTCATGGCGTCGCGCGGCGGCTATGGCTTATCGCGCATTTTGCCGCGCATAGATTTTGATGAAGTCAAAGCCTCGGGCAAAATTTTTATCGGCCACAGCGATTTTGATATTTTCCATTTGGCCAACTTGGCGAATGACGGTATGAGTTTCGCGGGTCCGATGCCAGCAGTGGATTTTTTCAAAGCGCAAAATTCTGCCTTCACGGAAAAAAATTTCTGGGGCTTATTCAGCGCGAGCGAATACCTGAGTGAAAACATCGCCAGCCAGCACGACATCGCGCCGCAAATAATAGAAGGCGTCATCTGGGGCGGCAATCTTTCCGTCCTCGTGCATCTTCTCGGCACAAAATATTTCCCCAAGATTGAAGGCGGTATTTTGTTCATCGAAGAAATCAACGAAGAGCCGTATCACATCGAGCGCATGCTGCTGCAAC
>JBEEJL010000117.1:0-7024 GCA_041169175.1 Pseudomonadota bacterium
GCGCAGGGGGGAACATGATTGCATCGACTATACAAAAAATAACTCACCATCTCGTCATCAGTTTTCTGTTTTTGCTACTGGCCTCTTGTGGCGGCGGTGGAGGGTCGGCGTCCCTTGTAAATGGTGGAATACAGATCACACCGACCTCAGTTGAAATGGCCGGCATCCAAGACAGCAATACGAGCGCCAACAAAACTATCGAGATACAAATAGTAAACCAGGAAGTGGCGTATATCGCCGCGGGCTACGCAGATGGTGTAACGCAAGCGACTTGGCTGCAGGCGAACATAGTTGGTACGCCGCCCAACTTGTCACTGCAACTAACAGTGGTGGCTTCTAATCTTGAAGCGGGTGTTTATAACACGACCTTGCGCATAGCAACGGGTAATAAAAATCAGGCTTTGTTGGGCTATGTTGACCTTCCGGTTAAATACACCCTGACCAAGCAGCTCGGTGTGCAGCAAAAAGAAATCGTGTTCGACTACGTGCCGGGAGGTCCGGGCGGAGCACCCTCCAACGTGGCTGACATATTTGGAAAAGGAATTAGCTGGACCGCAAAGGCCAGCGAGCCATGGGTGTCGCTGAGTTTGAATCAAGGCACTGCGCCAAATCAGGTTCTCGTCGGCATTAATTCCAGCGGACTTGCGCCAGGCAATTACAGCGCCACAGCAACATTCACACCGACTGACGGTACTCCGCCGGCTGAAGTCAAAGTTTTGCTAAACTTGCGCGCATCTACATTGCAAGTAGCAAGTAGTGGGTTGAATTTTCCTGTAGTTCAAGGTGGGACGTTGTACCCAAGCTATCTCTATATTTCCAGTAACGGGTCACCGTTGACTTGGACGGCAACAACGGACCAAGCGTGGATAAAACTTGCGGCTACAAGTGGCACAGCTACCAACGCTTATAGCTCCCCGTCTAATCCGATCATCGTGAATGTCGATATAAACGGTCTTGCTATTGGTGACTACTCCGGATCTATCAAGATAACCGATCAAAATGGCGGTGCTTATACTGCTGCTGTTACGCTCAGCATCAGAAAACCCCAGCTGCAAGGCACTAGCTACCCACTTAATTTCGAGAGCGTGGTGAATGGGCCAGTCTCGGGCGAGCAAATTATTTATATATCCAGCGAGGGTGCTGCCATTGATTGGACTGCCAGCGCAAATCAATCTTGGATAAAATTAAGCAGTAAAATCGGCACTACACCTGCACAACTGACCGTATCGGTCGATCCTGTCGGGATGGCAAGTGGAAACTATTCTGGCGCGATAGTCGTTTCCAGCGCAGGCAATGGCAGCTTGAATATCACCGTGTCATATGTGGTAAAAAGTCCTGCATTACAGGTTGGGGAGCTCTACTCGAATAACCAGTTAAGTTTTTACGGAACTAACGGCGCAATAATTCAGCCACAAGTTGCAAACGTTAAAACAAATAATGGTCGTCCTGCCACATGGACAGCAACATCGAACACGTCATGGCTCAAAATCGGTAAGGCCGCAGGCACCACGCCAGATACCATCGAGGTTGGCGTGCACCCCGAGCTTGCAAATCTGGCTAGTGGTTCATACGGCGCACTTATAAATTTTAGCGCAGTCATTGATGGTCAAACTGTAAGCAGTGTGGCGACAGTTAACTTAACTCTGAATAAACCATTTATTCAAATTTCCCCTCAGGAAATTAAACTAGGCGGGCCGGGCGGTCACGATCTTACCCCGCAGCCTATATTATTGACTATGGATACAGGCACGCCGATTACCTGGAATGTGGCGGCAAGTGAACCGTGGATCAAGCTGGATAAAACAACTTTTACTACTCTTGTAAATCAATATCAACTACCCGTGGTGTCTGTCAGCCCTAATGCGGCGACACTTGCGAAAGGCAAGTATTCAGGCAGGTTAACTTTTACTGCCAAAGTGAATGGCGATAATTTGCTGTACGACCTTCCGGTCTCTATGGCGGTTGATAGTCATAGGCTGTTGCTATCCGACAGTGGTGTAGCCTTGGCTAAAACACCGGGCCTGTCGAAGCTGACCAGAAGCGTCAAAATAACGGAAAATTTTGGCGCGGAAGCTAATTGGAATGCCGTATCGGATGTTCCGTGGCTGAGTGTTACGCCAACAGGAAAAACAGCGGGTACACTGGTGTTGACCGCGGACCCCGCCTCTCTGGCCCAAGACAAACTGTATTTGGCCACGGTTAGTGTGGGCTCGCCCGATACAACAATCGAAAATTCGGAAAAAATCCGCGTCGGATTCTGGGTGGGTTCCAGCGGCTTAGCTTCAACGTTGAAAATAAATTCCGCCTTTGTCGAAGCAAAGGCAGACCCAATTCGGCCATACGTCTATGTGCATAATGGAGCGTCGGACATTTCGGTTTTCCATATTTATACGGGCGCTGAAATTGCCAAGATAAGTGCCGTTGCGCCCCAACTAGGTGGCATGCAAATAAGCAGTGATGGAAAAACTTTATACGTAATCAATCGCACCGAATCGAATATCATCCCGATTGATCTTGATACTCGGTCAGTCGCTGCTGGCTGGCCCTTTGCGGCAAACCCTTTCCAAATAGTGCCGTTCAAAATGGCATATATTCGGGCTAATGGGTTCGGCGCGTTGATTATCAGTGACGGCTATGCTTATCATGCCCAGACCGGCGCAAGATTGTTCTCGCAAAGCAATAATTGGGGTGACGTCCTATCTGTCGCGCGCAATGCGCCGATAATGTTCAGTACACAATCAGGCTATGCCTATTATGGCTATTTGCGAAGTGTGTTTGATTATTCATATGCTGATAATGCGTTTTACGTCACGAGTTCGTTACCCAACGGCTATTATTTTTCTGGCCCTACAGAGGATATCTTTCCAAGAGCGGATGCAAGCAGAGTGTATATAGCTTCCAGCGGACAGAGCGATTTTATTCAGTTCAATGGCAATGACCTCAGTTATATAGGCTCCTTGCCAGGGGCGGGTTCGCCAAATAATATTTTGCTAGGGATGGATGACCGTATTTTTGCTGGCTCTTCTGCACCGAATGGCGCAATAGATATTTGGGTTTATGATAAAAATGGATTCCCGGTGACTACATTGCGTGCAGCGGGCCCATCCAAATCGTTGCTTAAACGGCAGTTGATATTATCGGGCGATGGTCTAGTTTTGATCGCGTTAACCGATGACCCCACCTTGCAGATAATCCCGATCAATTTCTAAACGAGTGTAGTGAAATATAAAACGCCCTCGCACGAGGGCGTTTTTGTTTGCGCAAAAACAAAATTATAACAATGGCGAAAACAAGCGCGCAACGGCATCGAACAGTCGCATATGGAACGGCGCTTTGGCGCGGTTAAGGCGGACGGCTTGTGCGTGGCGTAAATCGCGTTGGAATTGTTTTGCCAGTTGCCCGTTGAGATGTTCGCCGTGCGCGGTGGCACAGACTTCGAAGTTGAGGCGGAAGCTGCGGTTGTCGAAGTTGGCGGTGCCGATGAGGGCGAAGTTGTCATCGACGACCAGAGTTTTTGAATGCAGCATGCGTTCGGTGTATTCGAATACATGCACGCCCGCGCGCAGTAATTCGTCGTAATACGATCTGGCGGCGGCGGTGACGAAGGCTGAGTCTCCGCGACGTGGCACTAATAATTTCACATCGACGCCGCGTAAGGCGGCAGAGGTAATCGCCATCAGCGCGGCTTCGCCCGGCACGAAATACGGCGTGGTGAGCCAGATGCGTTTGGTGCCGCGCTCGATTGCGGCGATGTAGGCGCGGTGTATCGCTTCCCATTCGCTGTCGGGGCCGGACGGAATAATTTGCACAGCGAGCGGGCCCGGCGCAATGTCGGGCAACAGTGCATCGCCGCCTAGCGTGAGCCCGGTGGTGTAAAACCAATCTTCAGCAAAAATCATTTGCAGCCAACGTACCGCCGCGCCCTCGAGATGCAAGTGCGTGTCGTGATACGCGTCGGGTCGTGTGCGTTCATCTTCGCCGTCGGTGATGTTAATGCCGCCAGTGAAGCCGACTTTGCCGTCGCAGACGACAATTTTTCTGTGCGTGCGCATATTCCACACCGGCCGTGCGCGCATACGTGTCGGGTGGAAAAATGCTATTTCTGCACCTGCACGACGCAGTGGCGCGAGAAATTTTTCTTTCAGTTTCGCTGCGCCGAGTGCATCGACGAGCAAACGAACTTTCACTCCTGCAGTGGCTTTTTCAATTAATAAATCACGCAATGCCGTGCCGATTTTGTCCGGCTCGTAAATATAATATTCGAGATGCACATGATGCGTGGCTGCGCGGATGGACGCAAAAATCGCGTTGTAAGTCTGTTCGCCATCGACTAATAAATTGAGGACGTAACAAGTAGAAATGGGGAAATCGGTCGTGGCAAAGCCGAGGCGAATTTGTTGCGAGACCTGCACTGACACGTCGTGATGCAGATGATTTTTAAGATGATCAATTTCAGACACGGCGTTGAGCGAAGCTTTCACGCGCAAGCGCCGCATGCGTTGGCGCTTCAAGCGTTGCGGGCCGAGTATGTAGTAAATTAAAAAACCGAAGTAGGGCAAAAATGCCAGCGATAAAATCCAGCTCAAGCTGGAAATCGGCGGGCGCTTTTGCAGCACGATAAGAATCGACAGCCCAATCACATAGGCAATCCACAGCACGATAAGGCCGAAGATAATGATGTCACTCATATCTTTTTTGTCTTACTCGAAGTAAAAATAACTATTTGATTGTATTGATGTTTTTATGATAATGCAAAAATTATTTTGCGCTATTTTTTTCCAGCGCATCAATCATCAGCGCCGCGACGTTGTAGCCGGTTTGCTGAAAAATTTCTTGCATGCACGTCGGGCTGGTGACATTAATTTCGGTCAGATAATCGCCAATGACATCTAGGCCGACTAACATCAACCCTTCATCGCGCAATGTCGGCCCGATGCTTTCGGCAATTTCACGATCGCGCGCAGATAATTTTTGCGCCACGCCTTTGCCGCCGGCGGCAAGATTGCCGCGCGTCTCGCCGTCTTTGGGGATGCGCGCCAACGCGTAGTCGGCGGGTTTACCGTCGATGACCAGAATGCGTTTATCGCCTTTACTGATTTCCGGAATGTAGCGCTGCGCCATGATGGTGCGTGTGCCGAGCTGTGTCAGCGTTTCGATAATCACATTGATGTTGTGATCGTCTTTGTGCAAGCGGAATATGCCGGTACCACCCATGCCGTCAAGCGGTTTCAAAATCGCATCTTCGTGTTCGATGATAAACGCGCGCAGCAATTCTGCTTGACGCGTGACCAAAGTCGGCGGGGTGAATTGCGGAAATTTGGCCGTGGAAAGTTTTTCGTTAAAATCGCGGATGGCAGAAGGCCGATTAAAAATACGCGCGCCCTGTTGTTCGGCCAGTTCGAGCAAATAAGTGGAATAAATATATTCCATGTCGAACGGTGGGTCTTTGCGCATTAGCACCGTGTCGAAATTTTTCAGCGGCGTCGGTTGGGGCGGCGTAATTTTGTACCAATCGACTTCGTCATTCAGCAGCGAGAGTTTGCAGGCAAAGCCGGTCACCGCGCCATTGGCCAGCACCACATCTTGCTGTTGGATGACATGGATCTCATGCCCGCGCGTCGCCGCCTCGCGCATCATGGCGTAGGTGGAGTCTTTATAAGTTTTAATCGACTCCAGTGGGTCGAGGATAATGCCGATTTTCATTTTTATTTTTGCAACAAAATTAGTTAATCGATTTTTTCCATAGATTCAATTTCACGCGCGGCGGCCAACATGGCCAAGCGCGCAATCACACCGTAAGTGTAGAAGCGATTCGGCGGTGCGCTCGGCGAGTCGTTGCAATCCGGCGTGTGGCATGGCGTCTCGAACGCCAGCGGCACAAAGCTCATGCCGGCAGCGTTAAGATTTTCGTCGATACCGCGTGAGGTATGCACGCGATAAAAACCGCCGACGACGTAACGATCCATCATATAAATCACCGGCTCGGCCACCGCATCGTTGATGCTCTCGAAAGTATAAACGCCTTCTTGAATCATCACTTCCTGTACTTCGACGCCTTCTTTGATGACCGACATTTTGTTGCGCTGTTTGCGATTCAGCGCCGTCACATCATCGACGCTTTTTACCGTCATGATGCCCATGCCGTAAGTGCCCGCGTCGGCTTTCACGATCAAAAACGGATTGTCGCTGATGCCGTATTCCTTATATTTCGCTTGCACTTTGGGCAATAAAAATTCGACATTACTGGAGAGACATTCAAGCCCGGAGCTTTCGGCAAAATTCACTTGTCCGCAGCGCGAGAAATACGGATTGATTAACCACGGGTCAATCTTTAGTAAGTCGGCGAATTCCTGCGCCACTTTATCGTAATGCGCAAAGTGGTTGGTCTTGCGTCGCGTCGCCCAGCCTGCATGCAGCGGCGGCACGATCACTTGTTCGATGTTGCGAAGAATATCGGGAACGCCGCTGGATAAATCGTTGTTGAGCAAAATGGCACACGGATCAAAACCGTCCAGCCCAACGCGATTGCCGACACGCTTGATGGGTTCGAGTATCAGCGTCGCGCCATTGGGTAATTCCAGCGGCGTCGACGCGGTGATCTCGGGCAACAAGCTGCCGATGCGCACATCGAGTCCGGCGCTTTTCAAAATGTCGCGCAGTGCGGCGACGTTTTGCAAGTAATACATATTGCGCGTGTGATTTTCCGGTACCAATAAAAAGCGTTGCGTGTCAGGGCAAATTTTTTCTATGGCGCTCATCGTCGCCTGCACGCATAGCGGCATGAATTCCGGATTCAAATTATTAAAGCCGCCGGGAAATAAATTGGTATCGACCGGTGCGAGTTTGAAACCGCTATTGCGCAAATCAACCGAAGTGTAAAACGGTGCGGCGTGCTCCATCCATTGATTGCGAAACCAATGTTCGATGGCAGGTGTGGCGTCGAGGATAGTTTTTTCCAGCTCTTTGAGCGGGCCGGTGAGGGCGGTAGTGAGATGAGGAACCATGGTCAACTTTCAAAGAATGG
>JBEEJL010000118.1:0-6627 GCA_041169175.1 Pseudomonadota bacterium
CCATCCCCACCCTAACCCTCCCCTTGAAGGGGAGGGGATTTAATCGTAGGCTGGGCTGATAAGCCCAGCGTTTTTTCAATTACACATTGCTGGGCTTACCAGCCCAGCCTACAAAGTCCCTCATGCGCCAATCCGTTGAACTCGCTAAATCCTATCGCCTGCTAAACCACGGCCCCACTGTCATTGTCACCAGCGCCCACGCTGGCCGCATTAATGTGATGGCGGCGGCGTGGTCTATGGCTTTGGATTTTGATCCGCCTAAAGTTACCGTGGTGATCGACAAAAATACTTTTACGCGCGAGTTGGTCGAAGCGTCGGGGGAGTTTGCATTGTGTGTGCCGTCGCGCGCGATTGCGCAGGCGACGCTGGCGGTAGGTTCGGTGAGTGCGCGTAATGTGGAAGGCCAGGATAAATTCGCCGCGCTGGGTGTGAAGACTTTTGCCGCCGAAAAAATCGCCGCGCCGTTGGTGGAAGGTTGTGTGGCGTGGTTGGAATGCAAAGTCATCCGCGAACCGCATAACGAAAAAACTTACGATTTATTCATCGGCGAAGTTATCGCCGCTCACGCCGACTCGCGTGTGTTCTCTAACGGCCATTGGCATTTCGGCGATGATCCAATGTTGCGCTCAATTCATTATGTCGCGGGTGGAACCTTCCTTAGCATCGGCGATGCGTTTGAAGTGAAAAAATAAATGCCGGTGTGTAGCGTGCGCACTGCGCACGACTGAACGTGACTCGTGCGCGGTGCGCACGCTACCGAGCCGCGTGGGAGCGCGGCGCAAAAGCAGCGTCATCTGGCAAAAAATGAAATCCAGGCTAATCTGTCGAAATCCGCTATGCTATTTCAAATTAGCTTTTTCTACGGAATAAACGGAATAAAATGAAACTTGCTACAGCACTTTATTCTCCAATTTTATTTTTGCTAATGAGCTTGAGTGCAGGTGTGAGCCACGCCGAAGAACTCGCCGCCACGCCCTATCGTCCCAGCGTTTCCGCTCCTGCTGCGCTATCCGCGCCCGGTTGGTTGGAAGTGGAACTCGGTGGGCAGCAATTGAAAGATGCCGGCGCAAAGCGCGGTAGTGTGCCTTACACATTGAAATTAGCGTTCACGCCGGACTGGGGTATTCGCATTGGCGGTGAAGCAAACGTTCGTGCCCGCGCGGCGGATGGCAGTTCGGCTTCCGGTGTGGGCGATACCACTTTCATAGCGAAATATCGCATGGTGAGTAGCGAAACCAGCGCCTATGGAATTGAAGCTGGCTTCAAAAAACCTACTGCGAGCAATCAAATCGGCAGCGGAAAGTCGGATACTTTATTGAATTTTATTTATAGCGTGGACGACGGTAAGTGGCATCTCGATGCCAATATCTCGCCGACCAAGCTGGGCTTGGTCGAGGCGAACCAAAGCCGCTGGCAAACCGGTTGGGCGGCTGCGCTGTCGCGTTCGCTCGATGACAAATGGGGCATAGTCGGCGAGCTGTCGGGTACACGTCAAGGCGGCGCGGCATCGACTAAACAATTTCTCGCCGCGCTAAGTTATGCATCGACTAAACGCATGGTGTTCGACGTTGGCGTCGCAAAAGGGCTGACTGATAGCACGACAGATAAGAGTTTATTCTTTGGAGTAACCTATTTGGCTACACCAGTGTTTTGACGTAACTTATTGATTTAATTAATATAATATGAATAATATTGTAACGGAAAAAGATGCGCACACGATGCAGGAAATTACCTTGCATTGGAGCGCGCGTCTGCGCGCCGTGCATCGGTTGGTGATTGCCATCATCGTCTCGCTGTTGGTGATGGCGCTGTTGCAATTGATGGATATGAATATGGATACGCGTTTGCTCGCGGCTTGGGACGTGGGCGCGATGACGTATCTCGGCCTGGTGTGGTTGCTGGTGTCAAAGTCAGACGCCGTCGCGACGCGAGTGCGCGCGCAGTTGCAGGATCAAAGCGGTTTTGTGATTTTTTTAATCGTGATCACCGCCGCGATGGCGAGTATTGTGGCGATAGGTTTTACGCTGCATGGCGTAAAAGAAATGTCGCCGTTGCTCAAGTCATTACATTTGGCGCTGGCGATTATGGCGCTGATATCGTCGTGGTTATTAATTCAGACGGTGTTCGCATTTCATTACGCGCGCCATTATTACGGGCTAGGCAAAAAAACTACCCAGCATTCCGGCGGCCTGCTTTTCCCCGGCGACCAAGCGCCAGACTATCTGGATTTTATTTATTACGCCTACGTGGTCGGCATGACGTCGCAGGTGTCGGACGTCGTCGTCACGTCGCGCAATATGCGCAGGCAAACTTTGCTGCATAGCGTATTGGCGTTTTTGTTTAACATGGCGATTCTGGCGATGAGTATTAATATTATTGCTGGGGCGTTTTGAGTCCGTCAGATGTAAAAAGCCGATATGCCCGAAAGTATATCGGCCCGCAAAGTAAATAGCTTGAAAAAATTTAAGCTTTGCCCTTGTTAATCATCGTCGTCATCATCACCACCTGCATTGGTTACGGGCGCTAATTTGTAAACGGCGCCAGTCTTTCCAAATTTCACCGTATCCAAAGTGCCAGTTCCGTTGGCGAGTAAATATATTTCGCCTTTGGCGTCCTCCACCCACCCCAAAACGGCGAGACCAAGCTGCGCGCGACCGGCAACTTTAATCTCTTTTACCTGCTTGTTATCGTCAAGGATAAATAGATGGCCGTTAGCGGCCTCGCCGATTTCAGCAGAGTAATCACCGAAGATGTAGTGGCCTTTGAAGGCATCGATTTTGCTGCCTCGATAAACAAAGCCGCCAATCGCGGCAACACGTGTCTCAGGTGCGCCCACGCCATCGACGTGATCATATTGCGCAATCGGGTCAATTAAGCCCGCTGGCAATCCGGGGCTGTCCTTATAGACAAAGGCGTGAAACGCCGGATCAAGTGGGGGGCCGCCATTATCAAACAGGAACGTGGCTTCTTTGATCGGCCAGCCATAGTTGCCGCCTTTGGTGACGATATCCACTTCTTCCAGATCATTTTGTCCGACATCACTCACCCATAGTTGCCCCGTGCCTTTATCAAACGACATGCGGTAGGGATTGCGGAATCCGTAGGCGTATATTTCGTCTGGTCCAGGTTTGCCGACAAACGGATTGTCGGCAGGAATGCCGTACTTTCCATTAGTAGAATTTCTGCTTAGAGGATCAATGCGCAAAATTTTGCCCAATACATTATTTTCATCCAGGCTTTGCGCGTTACCACCGGGAACGTGGCCAGGCGCTACGTCGTTGGCATTGCCGCCGTCGCCGACCGAGATGTAGAGCAATTTGTCCGGGCCGAATGCAAGCGCACCGCCGTTATGATTAAACTGCGGCTTGTCGAAACGCATTAATTCGCGCGCGCTATTCACGTCTACCTTGCCACGTCCTTCATCTCGATTATTGACATGCCATTCTGTAACCACGCTCTGGTGATCGGGCGCTACTCCGGCAGGTTGTGTGCTGAAGTCAGGATTCGGCTTGGTCGGCTCGGATGTGTAAGTATAAAAAAGCCCGTTCTTTTTGTAATCCGGATGGAAGGCCAGACCAAGCAAACCACGCTCGTCGTAGTTCAGCGGCGGAAACAATCCTAGCGTTACCATTCGGCTACTGACGTCGAGAAACAAGGTGCGCTGCGGCGTGCGGTGGTTATCCGAGATATTGATGGACCAAATTTGCCCAACTTGGTCGAACACATAAATATGCTTTTTATCGCCCGGTGCAACGGCGCCGCCCACTGGCGATATGAGCCCAGAAGTAACCGGCTGCAGACGGACCATCGTGTCGGTCGGTTGTATCAAAGCTGGAATCGGATCTTCAATGGGAATATTAGTGGTGACCGCTAAGGCAGAACTCATTATGCTAAGGAAAGCCGCTCCTGCGAGCACACTCATGCGGAATGTCTTGCTTGCAACAGTGGCAGTTTTTGAAATGTGATGCGATTGAAAATGAAAGTTTCTGATGGTTTTCATCATGGTTTTGCTCCTTCTGTTTTTCCTGCAGGTTTAATAAACGACGACTGACTTCACAGTCAGTCAGACGACTGCTGTTACTGAATGTGACTTGAACAGCACTCTGGCTGAAACTAAATGCGACTACGCGGTTTGCCAAGGTTAAGAAATCGCGAGAACACAGGAAGGGAAATCAGCAGAGTGCAGAGTTGTTATAGGAAAGAATTCCCACGATAGCAAATAAAAAAAATGGCTTTGGGCATATGCCCTGCAAAGTTGGCTTTAACTAATCTTTGTATAGATATGTATTCATACGCATTAGTGTAAAAATAGGGTGTAAATATTTTTGCAATTTATTTTGATGGGGGAAATCATTGGATGGTCGCGGATGGTAGAAAAACTATTTTCATGAGAGCCAATTATCATCGGTGCGCGTCCGAGTAATTCTGCCAAGCGGTTAACGCGCGGAGCATTGTCATGTCGTAACAGTTGGTAATGACCAAATGAATAGGGCGTGATGTGAATTAGATCGCATAGGTGGCTGACGGCGCGAGCGATGAACGCGGGGATGGCGATGTGTATTGCCGGTTTGGGCGAATGCAGTCTGCGCATAGCGGCGATGAGGTCGGACAATGATTGTGCTTGCGTTCCGCCTAATTCGAATTCACGCGCGTTCGGATTACATTCAGATGCGATGTGCGTGACCGCCAGTTTCGCGATGGCTTCGCCTAATTCAGCAACATCCAGCGCCGCGATTTTTCCTTTGGCATCGGCGGGTAAAAAGACGATGGGCCAATGCGCCACGCGACGAATCCATTTCGCGCCATAGCCGCCTTCGCCGTCGAGTAAGGATGGTCGCACGATGCGCCAATCGGCCCCGCTGGCGCGCAAGGCATTTTCGCCCTCTAGTTTAGATTTGAGGAAACGGCTGGTGACATTATTTTCCAGACCCAGCGCCGAGACATGGATCAAGCGAATATTTTTTTGCCGGCAGGATTCGGCTAGCCAGGCGACGGATTGATGATGCACGCGCGTATAAGTTTCGCGCCCGCGTTGGCGCAAGATGCCGACACAGTTGATGACGACGTCTATGCCATTCAACGGCGTGTTCCACGCAGCAGCATCGAGTTGCTTTTCCATCTGTACCGCGTGACGTTGGCAGTGGAGGGCAGCCTGCGGTAGTTTTTTACTGATGCGCTTTGGATGACGACTGCCGATGACGACGTGGTGGCCTTGTTTAAGCAAAGCCGTCACCACATGCCTACCAATAAAACCGGAGCCGCCGAGGACTAGAACCGAGTATTTAGTAACTAATTGATTTAATTGAACTTTCATACACAATTTTCTTTCTTGTTGTTTCAGTAATTTCTGTCTTGACAGAAATATATGATTAAATTAAACTAAATGCAAGCTAATAATTAACTATTTAAAAGAGATTAAAAAATGGCTCCAGAAACTAATAGTGCAGAATTAACTCCAGACAGATTGACGCCAATTAGCCGCCGTTTTGTGATGCATTGGGGTGAGATGAGCTCGCGTTGGGGTATCAATCGCACCGTGGCGCAAATTCATGCGCTGTTGTTTTTATCCGCACGGCCGATGGACGCGGAAGAGATCGCGGAAATTTTAGTTGTCGCGCGTTCAAATGTCAGCAACAGCCTGAAAGAATTGCTCAATTATAAATTGGTGACGGTGGTGCACTTGATGGGCGAGCGGCGTGAGCATTTTGAAACGTCGAAAGATGTGTGGGAATTAGTTCGCGTGATTGTGCGCGAACGAAAGGCGCGTGAGTTTGATCCTACCGTGGCGGCGCTGAAGGAATATGTGAATGACCCTGACTATGCGAAAGAACATAAAGAAGTGCAAACGAGAATAAAAGAAACCTTGACCTTGATGACCACCATGTCGGATTGGAGCGAGGAATTGTTACGCATGGAACCATCGACCTTGGTCAAGCTAATGAAGCTTGGCAATAAAATTCAAAAGTTTTTAAACTTAGGAAAATAATGACTATGCAAGCTGTGACTTATCCGCTAACGATTTTTTACGACGCATCCTGCCCGCTGTGCCGAAAGGAAATGCATGCGCTGAAAGACTACGATGCGCAGGACCGATTGCGCTTGATTGATTGTTCAACGGCTACTTTCCACGATGCTTCGGCGGTACAAGCCAAGATCTCTACTGCCGATATGCTGCGTCTGATCCACGCCCGCGATGCAAGCGGCCGTTGGATTATCGGCGTTGATGTATTCGTATTGGCCTATCGCGCGGCGGGTATCGAGGCTGTGGCGGGTTTTTTTGAGTTCCGTCCGCTACGGCCTTTTTTGAATCGGCTGTATCCGTGGATCGCGCGCAATCGCATGGCGCTGTCGCGCTTGGGCGTGACGGATGCATTTGAATATTTTGTTCGGCGTGCAGCAGTCCGCGCACAGAAACGTGCGCAGAGTTGCAGCACAGAAAAATGTGAATAAACACAGCGTTTTTTAAACGCTGCGTCGCCTCGATTATTTTATTAATGCATCGCGTAACTCAGTGCGCCATTGTTTGGTTTTGGGATCGTAAATACCAAAAATACCGTTGAAATCCCATAGCGCCCACGACCAGCCACGTTGTTCAAAAGTATCCCGGGCGATACGCGTGTATTGAAC
>JBEEJL010000119.1:0-5093 GCA_041169175.1 Pseudomonadota bacterium
TTCGTTTGATATTGAAAAAGAGTGAATTACTAAGAGCAAACCATGAAAATCCACATTAAAAACGGTCGTCTCATCGACCCGAAAAATAATATCGACGGCAAACACGACCTGTTCATCGCCGCCGGAAAAATCGTTGCCATCGGTAACGCGCCGAGCGGCTTCACGCCGAATAAAACTATCGATGCGACAAATCAAATCATTATTCCCGGCCTGGTCGATCTTGCTGCGCGTTTGCGCGAGCCGGGCTACGAATACAAAGCCAAGCTGGAATCGGAAATGGCCGCAGCCGCAGCGGGCGGCGTGACTTCGCTTGCCTGCCCGCCCGATACCGATCCACCACTTGATGAGCCGGGCTTAGTGGAGATGCTGAAGCAACGCGCGAAAAGTTTGAACTTGTCGCATGTTTATCCTATCGGCGCATTAACTGTTGGGCTGAAGGGTGTGGCGCTGACAGAAATGTCGCAGCTCACTGCGGCGGGTTGCGTCGCGTTTTCACAAGCGGATGCGCCGATTACCGATACGCAAGTATTAATGCGCGCGCTGGAATACGCGGCGACGTTTGGTTATCCGGTGTGGTTGCGACCGCAAGATGCGCATCTCGCGCGCGGCGGCGTGGCGCATGATGGCGAAGTAGCAACGCGGCTCGGCTTGCCCGGCATCCCCGCATGCGCAGAAACGATAGCTATCGCCGTCATTTTGCAATTGGTGAAAAAAACCGGTGCACGGATTCACTTGTGTCGTTTATCGACTGCGGCGGGTTTAGACATGGTGCGCGAGGCGAAAAAACAAAAATTGCCGGTGACTTGCGATGTGAGCGCGCATCATCAGCATTTGTCTGAAATGGATATTGGTTATTTTGATTCGCGCTGCAATCTCACGCCGCCGCTGCGCAGCTTGCGCGATCGCGACGGCCTGCGCGCGGCCTTGAAAGACGGTACCGCAGACGCCTTATGTTCTGATCATGCGCCAGTAGATGACGACGCCAAGTTAGTCCCGTTCGGCGAAGCGGAAACGGGGGCGACCGGATTGGAATTGCTGTTGCCTCTCGCGCTGAAGTGGGCGCGCGAAATGGACGCGCCGATTTCTGCCGCCGTTGCCGCCATTACAGCAAAACCGGCCGCTATATTAGGCATCGATGCGGGGCACTTATCCGTCGGCGCGCCGGCGGATATTTGCGTATTTGATTCAGAGCGTCATTGGAAAATTGAGCCCGCCGCAC
The DNA here is from genome assembly GCA_041169175.1 of Pseudomonadota bacterium. GTDB lineage: Bacteria > Pseudomonadota > Gammaproteobacteria > Burkholderiales > JBEEJL01 > JBEEJL01. The sequence goes on from JBEEJL010000119.1 coordinate 1,220, forward strand.
TAAAAAGCCAAGGTAAAAATTCGCCCTTTACTGGTTTAGAGTTGCAAGGCAAAGTGACTCACACTCTGGTTGGCGGCCACAGCGTGTTTGAAACTTAAACAAATTCTTTCGCGCGATTAAACTTCGGCATCGATATAATGTCGATTACTTAATACCTCTTAATATTATAAAAACTATGAATCCCTTACTCGATTTTACCGGCTTGCCGCGTTTTACTGACATCAGATCCGAGCATGTTGCGTCGGCCGTCGATGCGCAACTTAGCGACAACCGCGCACTGATTCAAAAATTGCTAAGCGATACGACGCAGCCGACATGGCAGAATTTTGTCACGCCGCTCGACGACGCGGGCGAAAAACTGCATCGCTTGTGGGGCGCAGTTTCGCATTTGAATGCGGTGATGAATAGCGCAGAATTGCGCGATGCTTACAACAGCAATCTGCCCAAAGTGACGGAATATTCCGCTGAAGTCGGACAAAATGAAAAACTGTTTGCGCGCTTCAAGTCGCTGGCGGCGAGCGATGCATTTCATTCTTTGTCGAAGCCGCAGAAGAAAATTATTGAAAACGATTTGCGTGATTTCCGTCTCGGCGGCGCTGATTTACCGGTTGAGCAAAAGCCGCGTTTCGCCGAGTTGCAGGAAAAACTGGCAGATCTCGGCGCGAAATTTCAAGACAATGTGCTCGACGCCACTAATGATTTCTCTTTGCTGATCGAAAATAAAAATGAACTGGATGGTGTGCCTGATGATGTGTTGCAAGGCATGGCAGAAGAAGCGCAAAAAGAAAATAAGACCGGCTACAAAATTACTTTGCACTACCCAAGCTATATGCCGGTAATGCAATATGCGCATAATAGAACGCTGCGCGAAAAGCTTTACATTGCTTATGTCACGCGCGCGTCGGAATTCGGTAAAGCTGAATGGGACAATACCAAAGTTATTGCAGACATTCTCGCTCTGCGTCGCGAGCTTGCCGCGATGCTCGGTTATCACAACTTCGCCGAATATTCGCTCGCCACCAAGATGGCCAAGCGACCAACACAAGTTATTGATTTTATTGAAGAAATTGCCATTAAAGCGAAGCCTTACGCAGACCAAGATGTAAAAGATTTACAAGCCTTCGCGCGCGAACAATTAAAAATCGACAAACTCGAATCGTGGGACATGGCCTACGCCTCGGAAAAATTGCGCGAGCAACGCTATGCCTTTTCCGAGCAAGAAGTAAAACAATATTTCCCCGAGACCGTCGTGCTGCCCGGCATGTTCAAAGTAGTTGAGACGATTTACGCCGTTACTATTCGCGAGGCCAAAGCGCCAGTGTGGAATAGCGACGTGAAGTTTTTCGAAATTTTGAATCTCGACGACAAACCTATCGGTCAGTTTTATCTCGATATGTATGCACGCAGCACCAAGCGCGGCGGTGCGTGGATGGACGACGCCATTACCCGGCGCAAAAAATCGGGCGGTATCCAAATTCCTGTCGCGTATCTCAACTGCAATTTTTCCGCGCCGATTGGCGGCAAGCCCGCCGTGTTTACTCACGACGAAGTGATTACTTTATTTCACGAGTTCGGTCACGGACTGCATCATTTGCTCACGCAAATCGACGAAATCGGCGTATCCGGCATCAACGGCGTGGAATGGGACGCGGTCGAATTACCCAGCCAATTCATGGAAAATTTCTGCTGGGAATGGGACGTGTTGAAACACATGACCAAACATGTCGATAGCGGCATGGCGCTGCCGAAAGAACTATTCGACAAAATGATCGCCGCAAAAAATTTCCAAAGCGGTATGCAGACCATGCGTCAACTCGAGTTTTCGCTGTTCGACATGCGTTTGCATTACGACTACCAGCCAGAAAAAGAAACTCTGCTCGAATTGCTCGATGAAGTGCGCAGTCATGTTGCGGTTGTATTTCCACCGAACTTTAATCGCTTCGCTAACCAGTTCTCGCACATTTTCGGCGGCGGTTATGCGGCAGGCTATTACAGTTATAAGTGGGCGGAGGTTTTATCTGCCGATGCCTACGCCGCGTTTGAAGAAAACGGCGTACTCGATGAAAAAACGGGCGATAAATTCCGCCGCGAAATTCTCAGCATGGGTGGCAGCCGCCCGGCGATGGAATCGTTCAAAGCGTTTCGTGGACGTGAGCCGAGCATTGACGCCTTGTTGCGTCATAACGGGATGGCGGCGTAGTAGGCCGGGGTAACCTACCAAAAAAACAAAACCCGAAGTGGGCAACACTTTCTTGGTGGGTGCTCCCGCCCTACTTCTCAAACAACTGCTTGAATTTTGTCAGCCCTTTGTGCATAGTAAGCGTTATGTGAATTATCGTTGAAAAACAGAGGCTTATTGTGAGAAATATCACACTTTCTATACTTATATTTGCCGCCGCGCTCAGCGCCCAGGCCGAACTGTATAAATGGACCGATAAATCCGGCGGCGTGCATTATTCCGACCAGCCGCCAGCGGGCGACGTTAAAAATGTCGAGCGCAAAAAAATCGGCAGCAACGTGATTGAAGGCCAGGATAACTTTGGTCTGAAAGAAGCCGCACGTAAATTTCCGGCGACATTATATGCCTCTGATTGCGGCGAGCCCTGCACCAAGGCGCGTGAGTTGTTGACCAAGCGCGGCATTCCCTTTGCGCAAAAAAATCCGGAAACTTCGGCTGAAGACTCTATCGCGTTGAAAAAGCTGGTGGGCGGCTTGGAAGTCCCCACTTTGGTTCTTGGCCAGACCAGCCCGTTGAAAGGTTTTCAGGAATCCTCATGGAATGCTTCGCTTGATGCAGCGGGCTACCCTTCGAGCAACACCAAAGCGCCTTCGACGGAAAAAGCTATAGCTGAAAAAACGGCGGCTGAAAAAATAACGGCGGAAAAAGCCAAGCCAGCGGCAGAGAAAAAAGGCGAAGAGAGCGGCAAGAATAAAGCCGAGCAAGAGAAAAAAGCGGATGAACCTGCGAAAAATAAACCAGAGCCAGACAAAAAGGCCAGCACAGACAAAGCCGTAGCGAATTAAGTTTTCCCGCAAGTTGCTTGTAGAAAAACGTGGCGAAGTAGTTTTTCTACAAGCTGCTAAAATGGCGACATGAAACTCGCCACTTGGAACGTCAACTCCCTCAAAGTCCGCCTGCCACACGTCGTCGATTGGCTGGCGGCGCATCAGCCTGATGTGCTGTGTCTGCAAGAAACTAAAACCGAAGACCATAAATTCCCCGTCGCTGAGTTAGAAGCCACGGGCTACCACATCACCTACGCCGGACAAAAAACTTATAACGGCGTCGCGCTGTTATCCAAAATTCCCGCGCAAAATATTGTCGTTGGCATTCCGGGTTATGCAGACGAACAAAAGCGCGTCCTATCTGCAACGTTTAATGACGTGCGCGTCATCTGCGCCTACATCCCCAACGGCCAAGCCGTCGATTCGGAAAAATATCAATATAAATTAACCTGGCTCACCGCTTTGAATGCGTGGCTGAAAAACGAACTTGCACAACACCATAAACTCGCGCTACTCGGTGACTACAACATCGCGCCGGAAGACCGCGACGTACACGACCCGGCAGCCTGGATCGGCCAAGTTCTGGTCAGCGAACCCGAGCGCGACAAATTCCGCGAGATGCTCGCGATGGGACTCAAAGATTCGTTCAGATTATTCGACCAGCCAGAAAAAAGTTTCAGCTGGTGGGATTACCGCATGATGGGCTTCCGCCGCAATTTTGGCATGCGCATTGATCATATTTTATTAAGTGAGACGCTCGCTGCACAATGCACCTCCTGCATTATCGACAAAGAACCACGCAAATTGGAGCGTCCTTCGGACCATACGCCTGTGATGGCGGAAATAGCTTAGTAACTATTTATCTCTG
>JBEEJL010000120.1:0-4234 GCA_041169175.1 Pseudomonadota bacterium
AAGCGTGTGATAAAAGATGCTGCTGCGCCCCAAGCTTGATTCATAAAAAATTCAATATAATCAATAGTTTATATTATTTTACCGCTTCGGCCATATCGAGCAAAGCCTTGCCATTTTTCACGTTGTCGGCAAAATCTTTCCACGCGCTGGTCTTAGCAATCGCGCGCCATTGATTGAACGTGGCTTCATCCATATCGGCAGCCTTCGCACCGGCTTTGCTGAATATATCGACCATTTGTTGATCGTCTTTTTTCGATTCTTCCATGCCGAATTTTTCCAAACTCGCGCCGACTTCCATCACGATTTTTTGTTGCTCAGGCGTGAGGCTGTCGTAAGCGGCTTTGGAAATCAGCAACGGCTCCAACATAAACCAGAAAGTTTTATTACGCGCGCTGGTGACGTTTTTGGTGAATTCATTCAAGCGAAAACTGATCAGCGACGTTGATGAAGTGACTGCGGCATCGAGCACGCCCGATTGCATGGCGTTATACACTTCTGATGATGGCATAGCGGTCACGGCGGCGCCGGCCGACTTCAACATCAAATCCATTTCCTTGCTGCCGCCGCGAATTTTCATACCTTTTACATCGTCCGGTTTTACTACCGGGCCTTTTGAGCTGGCGATACCGCCGCCCTGCCAGATCCAGGTAACAAATTTGATATTTTTATCTTCCAGCGCCTTGGTCAATTCTTTACCGATGGGCGCATCTTTCCAGCGCAGACCTTGCTCGTAACTCGTTACCAAGGTTGGCATCAAGCCGATATTGGTTTCGGGAATTTCGCCGCCACCATAAGCCAAAGGTACCAGCGACATATCCAGCGCGCCCTTACGCAACGCGCCGATTTGGCTATTGGTTTTCACCAGGGAACTGGCGGGATAGATTTCAACTTTAAGCGAACCGTTGCTGCGCTTTTCTACTTCGGCAGCAAACTTGCGGCACAGACGGTCGCGGAAATCGCCGTCATCCAAAGTACCAGCGGGAAATTGGTGGGAAATTTTCAGGGTTTTGATTTCAGCTAATGCGTGACCAGCGGTGACCAGCGCGATCAACAACACGGCGCGCGTAAAAAACTTATTCATGGTGTCTCCTCGAAAGTGAATAAATGCTGCAGTGCTTATATTTTATGCATGCACTGCTAATTATTGTAGGGGCGTGCCAGAGTAAAGGCCGCTCATTACGCTGTCAAGAAATACTTGTTTGCATATGAAATTAACCGCGTAATTGTTGTTCTACCCACTTCGCAGCCGACAGCAGCCTCGCATCATCATGCATGCGCCCGACCAATTGCACACCGAGCGGCAGGTTGCCTGGCCCCGCACCAACTGGCAGCGTGATGGCGGGCGTATGCAAAAAAGTCCAATTGCTGTTGAATACCGGACTGCCGGTTGATTCCAACCCCTGCGGCGCTTCGCCCGGCGTGCTCGGCATGAGCAATACATCGTAGTCGCGGAAAACATGTCGTATCAACGCGCGGCATTTTGCGCCGGTGGCTTGTGCCTTGTCATAAATCGCTGGCGTGGCGGCGTAACCGTCGCGCAATAAATCTTTCAGCTTGGGCGACAAGCGCGCTCTGTGCTCGCGCCATTCGTAACCGTAGGCACGCGCGGCTTCGTAAGCTTGCACAATTTTTTGCGCTTCGAGCAGCTCAGCAAATTCTGCTGACAGTTTTATTTCTTTCACCTGTGCGCCGCGTTGTGCGAGATGGTAAGCGACGTGTTCAAGCGCCGCGCTGGTTTCCGGCAGCGCATGACGCCACTCATGTGTATGACACACGCCGATACGCAACGCACCATCGACCGGCCGCACGCTGCGCAAATAAAAGCGATCCGTCACCGCCGCAGTAAACAGCGCAGCATCATCGACACAGCGCGCCATGATGCCTATCGTATCGAGACTTTCCGCTTCCGGCTTTACGCCAGCGCGATTAATTAAATTAAAAGTCGGTTTGAAGCCAACGATGCCGCAAAACGCAGCGGGCCGTAAAGTAGAGCCGCCAGTCTGTGTACCGAACGCCAACGGCACCATACAATCAGCCACTGCTGCAGCAGAACCACTCGATGAACCACCGGGCGTATGATTGAGCTTCAACGGATTGCGTGTTTTACCCGGGCCGAAATACGCGAGCTCCGTCGTCACCGTTTTACCCATTATGATGCCACCTGCATGACGCACAGCATTAACACAAGCAGCATCCCAATGCGGTTGATTGCCCGCGTAAATCGGCGTGCCGTACTCAGTCGGCATATCGACCGTATCGATAATATCTTTCACACCGACGGGGATGCCGTGCAGCAAGCCGCGCGAGGGATTTTGATCGCGCGCGCGGGCTTGCTCGATAGCTTGTGTCTCGTTGAAGTAGGCCCATGCACCGACATCTTTTTCGCGCGCGTCGATGCGCTCAATACAATCGCGCACCAGTTTTTCTGCAGTCAACTTGCCGTCATGGATAAGCGTTACTGCTTCTGTGGCAGTGAGCTGATTGGCTGGTTTTTTCATATGCCCTCCTTTTGCTTGCTTCGTCGCACTTCAATCTGTATAAAATACCATGTGAACCAACAATATTCACAATAAATTATAGGGAGCCCCCATGAAATATTTCAAATATCTTATTTTCTGTTTACTCAGCTTTTCTTGCGCCGCCCAAGCACAAACCGCAGTCAACGCTACCATTGGCGGCGTATTCGCACCCGGCGTCTATGGCCAAGTCAGTATCAGCAATGGCGTCATACCGCCGCTGATTTATGCGCAACCCGTAATCATCGCGCCAGTTGCCGTCGCGCCACCGCCGATATATATGAACGTACCGCCGGGTCATGCAAAAAAATGGCGTAAGCATTGCCATAAATATAACGCTTGCGGCACACCGGTTTATTTTGTGCAGGCTAATTATGCTGGCCCGCAGGGCTACCCAGTGCAACCGGTTTACGTTGGGCAGGAAGGAAAAAAACATGGAAATAGGAAGCATAAACATGATGACGATGACCGCGAAGAAGGCCGTCAACATGGGAAACATAAGGATAAGGATTAGGTTGGTTTAGTTTTTTCGAAATGCAAAACGGCGCAACTTGATTGCGTTGTTTTTCTTTCTTATGCATATGTAGCGTGCGCAGCGCGCACGATGGAAGGTTCATGTAAGCTACAACGCTTTGTGCTCGAACCAAATTTTTCGTGCGCAGTGCCCACGCTACGCGGTGTAGATTCGAAGAGAGAATCACTCACCCTTCTGCGCCGACGCTATTTCTGCTGCCTAGCGGGGGCCGTCGGCGAGAACCTGTTTGAGCTACGCGGTGATGCAAATTTCAATTGAAGGTAAGAGCGAGCTTGTGCTCGACGCCCGATAGGCAGCAGAAATAGCGCGACAACAAAAACCTAAAAAAACAAAAAGCAGCGCGGCGGGTTCGCCTTTTTTGCTTAGTTTTTTGGCGAAGCAAAAAAGTGAAAGCCGCCGGGCTACCCCCGGCAAAGTAATTTGGAGTTACGCTAGTTCAGATTTAGAGTGAATTCACACCCATCCCCACCCTAGCCCTCCCCTTGAAGGGGAGGGAATGTGATGAGTCGTAGGCTGGCGCTGATAAGCCCAGCGCATTTGAATCATTGCGAGCTTTACCCTCTAGGTGCCGCGACAAACTCTTTAACGTTACGCGTGCGCGCGGCGCACGCTACTTCGTCAATCGCGTCAACGCCTCACGGTATTTATCTGCCGTCTTCGCGGCAATATCTGCTGGCACTTCCGGTGCTGGCGGCTGTTTGTTCCAACCTAAACTCTCAAGCCAATTGCGGATGAATTGTTTGTCGAAACTCTCTGGACTTTCACCTACTATATAAGTAGCGACCGGCCAAAAGCGCGAGGAATCTGGCGTGAGCGCTTCGTCGATAAGATGCAACACACCTTGTTCGTCGAGACCGAACTCAAATTTGGTGTCGGCGATGATGATGCCGCGTGTAAGCGCGTAGTCTGCCGCCGTCATATAAAGTTTAATCGCCACATCGCGCACTTTCGCCGCCATGTCTTTACCGAGTAACTTTTCTGCTTCAGAAAAATCAATATTTTCGTCGTGCATACCTGCGGCAGCTTTGGTTGAGGGGGTAAAAATCGGTTGCGGTAATTTTTCCGCGCGGCGCAAACCGGCAGGCAACGCGATGCCGCAGATGCTTTGCCTTTGTTGATATTCCTTCCAGCCTGAGCCTTCGATATAACCACGCACCACCGCTTCAATCGGCAGTGGCTTGAG
>JBEEJL010000121.1:0-12011 GCA_041169175.1 Pseudomonadota bacterium
CCGCGTTTGATGATCAAGTAAAAGTTGAATTGAAAAAAAATGCGAGCGGTAAAACTGCAGCAGTTACTTTCCTCACTGGAGAGCGCAAAGCGGCAGAGTTGCAACCAGTCGATAGCGCAACCGGCAACCCGGTGTTGCTAGGTTTTCTCGAGCGTGATTTGGTTGAAATGAAACGGCTAACCGGCGGGGCAACCGCCTATTTTCGTAAACGCATTCGTCTGGCCTTAGTCGATAAAGCCGAAGTCAAGGCGACCACGTTTACCTACGACGGCAAAGAAATCAAAGGAACGGAAATTAGTGTGCGCCCTTTTATCGATGACCCGATGAAACAGAAAATGGAAAAGTACATCAACAAAAATTATGTCTTCGTCTTGTCCGAGCAAGTACCTGGTGGCATTTACCAAATTCGTACATCCATTCCCGCTACAGGAAAAATAGAGGGTGGTAAAGGTAATGCCTCATCGATGTCAATGATTGAAGAGACCATGACGCTGACCAAGCAAACTAAAATTTCAAGCAAGAGCTGAAAACGTGCTGGGTATTGGGTCGCTGTGAACAGTAACTTCAAGAAAGTTACGCATGCACTCCTGCAATAGCGCAGACCGATTAGGATATAAGCTCCAAACGAGGGGAGCTACATATGGCAAGTTCTTTACTAAACAGCTCACAGTACACTGAGAAGAGTCTCAGCGGCTTCAATATGATTACCGATAGAACCGCTCGCGAACTATTATGAGCAGCAAAATGCAGTTTTTGTGTAGCCTGCTGGTTTTTCTCGGCAACACGCTCACAGTAATTGGTTGCGTAGGCGTGCTACTCGCAGCAGTTGGGGTAATCGACGCAGAGGCGTTTTCGGTCGGGATCTCTTCGGGGATACGGGTCATCGGTTCAGTCGCAATATCCGGTTGCCTACTAAGCGCCATCGGCTATGGCATCGTGGAATATCAATAACCCAATAACATCAGGAGCGTTATATGTTCAAGAAATCAGACTTTTTCATTCTTCTCGCGGTGATGATCTCGTTTTTTATCTCTGCCTATATGTGGTTTGTGTTGAAGGATCGCGAGCAAGCCATTTTCACGGCGATCTGGATTCCTTCTATCTTCGGCTTTGGCATCTACTTCAAAGTCGCGGCCCTCGTCGGGCGCAAACGCTAATGGAGATCAATCTGCTTTTTTTGGGTGTCGTGGTCTTTGCGCTGATGGTGGTAGGATTAATTTATACCGTGATCGAATTCAGAAAAATGTAATGATTTTTGCAGGCTTCAATGAGCGCTATGACATCCGCTCGCTTTCTGTCGTTGCAAGCAGCGCTTAAGGCAGTACCGCTGCCTTGCTAATATTTGTGGGTCGGGTGTGAAGACGCGCATAGTGCGAGAACTCTAAGGAAAAGACGATGAATGATCCCAGATGCTGTGGCTCGGACGCATGTCTCATTAATGCGGCAGGCGAATGCTGGTGTGGCCAAAAATGGGACGGTGACAAAATGTGTACTAAGCTGGGGGAAAATGTCGCCAGCAAAGAAACAGACGAGCAAACGCATAAAACAGAAAAACATGTCGGCATTTCTAAAGCACCGCCACAATCAAAGTGATTGTTTACACCACGGCCAGCCGCTTGAATTGACTGCCCGATTCTGTCTAGCATCGCCATGCTCGAAGGCTATCGGTAAACGCATTCTGGCAGAATAATCAGCATGATACACAGTGAGAGAGAAGTACTGCGCTGAATCTATGACCTATGCAGAACGAATATTCGTTATTCGACTAAATGCCAATCAGAATTTCGCCTTTGCCATTATTTGCCAAATCGCCCATGTAACGTTGCATGGGCGATTTTGCTTTTGGTAGGCGGGCCAATTTTCCGCCGTGAATTTGCCATGATTGGGTGAGCATGGGTAGAAAGCTGAATGTGTGTGCGCCGCAGTCGTTGAATGTCGCAGGTAATCGTTCCGGCATTTTTCGCAAAAGTAATGTTCCGCGTTTCATGGCGAAGCCGGGGAGGATGCCGACCTTGCCTAATACGGCGATGGTGCCTGCGGTCATGCGCGTTGCGCAGTAATCGCCTGCGCTGCCTTCGATGAGCAGTGTGCCGCGCCGCATGTGGTCGCCTGCGCGATCGCCTGCGTTGCCACGCACGATGACGGTGCCGCCGGACATGCCGCGTTGGTCGCCGGGTAGGGCGGCGGCTAAGAAGTCGCCGACGTTGCCGCGCACTTCTATGATTCCTTTTTTCATTCCGCTGGCGACAAATGCGCCTGCGTTGCCGCTGAGAATAATTTCGCCACCATTGGTGTGGAACGCCAAGTACGCGCCCGTGTCGCCCTCAATACGAATGCGCCCGCCGGTCATGTCTGCGCCGATGCGGTCGAGTTTGTCGCAGGCGTCGGTAAAAATAATATTGGCTGCGTCGTCGCCTTTGATGCGGAATATTTCTGCTGCTGGTATTTTTCGTGTACCGCTTTGCAAAGTAATCAATTCTATTTCTTTGCGTGATTTCCCCGCGAGTTTGTCCGGTGTGAGCGGCGACAGATCGATGCGCTGACGCGGAATTTCTTTTAAGGCGAATGTCAGCGCGGTCATTTTTGTTTTTCCGCTTTCATGATGTCGCGCAATTTGAAATGGAATTGTCCGAGCTTGCCGCCGTAATTTCCCGCCGTGATTTTTTGTATGCCGCGTTTTGCGCCGAGTTTGCACACGGCTTGCATGCCGACGCGCATGGCGAGGCGGATGTCGGCTTCAGTCAAACCGTCGATGACGATTTCCAATACGCAGCTAGTGTCGGGTAATAATTCGGTTTTGGTAATGCCGCGTATCGTCGGGCAATACGCGTCGTTGCTCGACGCAAACAGTGTCGGATATTTCGAGCCGACTTTGGAGCCGGAGCGCACGATGCCGCCGGGGAAGGGCATAATGACATTAGGTAGTTTACGCATTGCGATGATGGCCGCTTCGCATGCGGCGAGAGCAGCGGTTTGGGTTTTTGCCAGCACTAAAAAATTGCCGCCACCGATAGCGCGCACCATGCCGGTGGTTTCCTGGCACAAAAATTCGCCATCCATGACGGGAATGCGCCAATAGCGTTTGCCATCGATTAACTTGGAAGATTGATAGCCGTCGCCGAAGTAGCGCAGATTTTTTCCCAGAGGTATTGGATCGCCTTCATCCATGCCCGCGAATGCGGCGCTGGTGGGCGAGGTGAGTACGCATTGGCCGATACGCCGCTCTAATTGTTTGGCGAGTTCTTTGCTTGATGCGCTGAATAATAAAATCGACACGCCGACTCGTCCATCGGGCGTCTCGGTTTTTTTCAAGGTGCGCTCAATGCCCGCTTCGGCTCCGCATGCGATAACCGAGGTAGCAAATCCGGTTGCCGCTTCAGCCGCATGCATCGCCCATTTCAAATTCACCGCCGTGATAATCACGCGCGTGGCGCGCATGCCGAAGGCTTCGGCGAACGTGTCTTCGATTTCTACGCCATTTATTTTCATGGCCAATACGCGCAAAAGGGGTAAATCATAAGTATTTGATTTAATTAAACTATTTAATGTTTTCTGCAAGCGTGCAAAAGCGTTTTACTGCCGTGTCCGCACTCACACATTTCATCATCACTGATGGCGAAATTTTCAAATTGTAATGTTTGGTACTTGTCGAAATAGGGTTTGAGTTGCTTCTCGATGCCGCGATCAAATTGCGGTTTCACTTTATGCGTATTGCCCCACACGACTTTCACAATTTTGCCATTGCGTGCGACCAGCTCGCCGTCTTTGAAAACATATTCCGGTGCGCTGAACATTTTTTCGCGGTCGGCATCTTCGCGATAAACAGTAATATCCGCTGCGCCGCCAACGCCTAAATGCCCACGGTCCGTCAGCCCCAAAATTTTCGCTGGTGCGGCGCGCGTCATGGTGGCGATGTCGTATAGAGAATATTCGCGTTCTATGCTACCGAGCGTGCTCAGCGCGGCAGCATCGGGATTGATTTGCGCCAATTGCTCTTTACGGAATGTTTTGTCCATCAGCAATTTAATCAAGCGCGGGTAGCTGGTAAACGGCGCGCCGTTGGGATGATCCGTCGTGAGGAAAATTCGCCACGGGTCATTCACCAATAAAAATATTTCCAGGCCAATCGCCCATTGCAGCGCGTTGACGAAATTCTGATCACGGTAGCGGAACGGCACCACGCCGCAACCGGCGTCGCATTCGATATCCATGACCACATATTTTTTCGGGCTGCCGTATTTTGCATTTTTGAATTGAATCATGCTGTCGCCCGAGGCGGTGACGGTTTGGCCGAACATAATTTGCCCCACGTCGGCGCTGATATTTTTATTCTGGTTAATCGCCTCGGCGATGCGCGCTGCGCCGGAAGAAAATTTCTTGTCGCCTTCGGTGCCGTAACTGTGAAACTGAATATGTGTGATGTGCATCGGCAAACCATCAGCGGCTTTGATGGTTTCCAGCGTGGTCTCGACATTACCCGGCACGCCGAGATTGCTGGCGTGGACGTGCAGCGGATGCGGGATGCCGAGCTCATACACGGCACGCGTGAGTGATTTCAGAATTGCACGCGGCGTGACGCGGTAATGCACATGCTCTTCGTCGATATCGAGTTTGCGCTGGTTAAATTTGAACGCGCTGATACCGCCGGGATTGACCACTTTGACGCCGAGCGCCTGTGCGCCGTTGATGGTCCAGCCGACATAATCATTTATCGCCTTCTGGTCTTGCTTAGCCGCCAACATGCGTAAATAAAAGTCGTCGCTGCCGAGCATGACATAACCGCCTTTATCCACCATCGGCGTGTCGCCCATTTCCATATGGGCTTGTCGTGCATTGGTCGGCAACATGGCGGGCTCGAAGCATGCGGTGTAACCCATTTCGGCGTAGCGATAGCCCGTGGTGAGCGTCGAAGGGGCAGCGTGGCCGCAACCGCTACGCGTGAGTTTGGTGCGCTCGACTAAATCGGCGCGATGATCTTCCGGCAACATGGCGCGCGCGATATTCACTTTACCGCCGCCGATATGGGTGTGCATATCTATCGCGCCGGCCATCACCACTTTGCCGCGCAGGTCATATTCCTTGTCGATTTTTTCGCCGCCGGGTGATGCGACGATTTTTCCGTCGATTATATAAATATCTTTCACCACGCCATCGACATTATTGGCGGGGTCGATGAGGCGACCGCCAGCGAGCTTAATCAGCATGCTGACCTCGCCAGGATGTTTCGATGGCATGGACCACTTGCTCTACGCTGGGCAATAGAGTCTCGCGTAATTTGCGTAAGGGTAGCGCGACGATTTTATCGCTACGATAAAAATGGCCGGCGTGGTCCGCACCCGGCGTGGCGATAGGAATAAATACTTGCATGTCTTTAGTTGGTTTCATGCCGACCCGACCCAGAACGATAGTCGGTATTTTACTTGCTGGTGAAATACGCTTTTCATCAAAACTATTTACCCACAACATGGCATCTGCTTCAGCGTTATCGAGCAAGCGTTGCGTAGAAAAATGGGTTGGGTCAAACATCGGTTTACCACTGGCAAAGCTGGTGCGAATCGGAAAGCCGCTTTGCCATGTATGCACGGAGTTGGCAGTGACGTCGGCGTCAGTGCCGCCGAGCGGCAAGCCTGCGCAGCGGGTTTTTTCGTTAATAGTTTTGATCAATTCCGCCAAGCTTTGTATTGCGAGTTCAGCGTGAAGAAAATTCAAATCGGCAGCCGACCAGCAGAACACGGTGTATTTCGCTGCGCTAATTTTTTCCAGTAATTTGTTTAGCGCAGTAATTTTAATGCCACCAACTTGTTCGGCTTGCAAAGTCTTTCCGTTGAGCAAAGCGTGCATGGCAGCAGCAACTTCGCCCAAGTTTTCGTTGGTGCATTTGATCAGAGTCGGTTTGCGACCTTCGGGCGCAATACCTGCTTGGGTATTTTTTACCTCGCCCAAATAAATAATTTCACGCGCTGAAGTTTTTAGACCGCTCAGAGAATCTTTATTCCACACCAGCCGTTCAAAAAAACGTGGAAAGCGGCTGACTGCATCGGTACCAAAAAAAATGATCAGGTCAGCATGATTTTTCACTTCAGCAAACGTAGTATTCACAAAACCGGAGTCCTGCAACACCAACAAGTTGCGCAATTTACTTTCAGAGTTCATATGATCAAACGTCGCGCCGCAGGCGTCGCCGAGTTGCATCAGCGCGCGCATCCCGGCGACATCGGTGGACAGCCCGGCAAATAAGGGTTGAACCGATTGATGTAAAATTTGTGCTGCGGCTTGCACGGCTTTTTCTAAACTGGTATCGACGCCGTTTACTTGCGGTTTTATTGACGGCAAAGGATCGAGACTAGCGAATGCATTCGCGCCGCGCGGGCAAGCATTCTGCGTGGCACGAATTTTCTCGTCATCGACTTTCAAAGCGAGGTCGTCGCAGGCGAGGCCGCAAAATGGGCAGCTAACGTGAGAAAATGCGCGGTTGTCAGACATGGACTGTGAAAGAGCCGGGAGATTTAGCGAGCATTGCAAAGAATTGAATATTGTTTATAGAATCATTGCAGATTAGGTGCCAAGCAAATAATTGTCAATTGATTGTCGCGTGTTGTCTATTGAAGGTATTTATCAGTTCTCTAGAAAATAATTGCGTCGAGCAAATTAGTTTAGCTTTTTTGCGCAGGGTGTGGAACAATTTGTGCCAAGTATGTCGCAGGGATTTTATCCTTGAGAATTAAGGTAGTATTAACAAAGGCATCCTACCCGTGGCACGGTAGTTGCTGATTAATAACAAGATTAACCCTAGCAGATATTTCCCGTTGGTCATGGCTTCCCCCACTCACATTACCGTCGAAGCCCCCGCCCGTTTACACATGGGCTTCATAGACCTCAATGGCTCCCTAGGTCGGCGCTTTGGCAGCCTCGGCTTGGCGCTGGAAGAGATTGGCGTACGCCTGCGCGCTGACAAGTCAGACGATATTCATTGTGAAGGGCCGCAATCGGCTCGTGCGGAAAATTATTTACGTCAATTGCAGCAGCAAATTCAACTGCCCGGCGGCGTAAATCTGCGTATTGAGCGCGTGATTCCTGAGCATGCCGGCCTTGGTTCGGGCACGCAGCTCGCCATTGCCGTCGGCATGGCGGCGACGCAACTATACGGATTGGATTTCTCGCCGCGTCAGATCGCCTTGATGCTGGATCGCGGTAATCGTTCCGGCATCGGTGTCGGCGCGTTTGAGCAAGGTGGATTTATCGTCGATGGCGGGCGCGGCAGTGCCGATACTTTGCCGCCGTTAATTAGCCGTTTGGTGTTTCCCGCGCATTGGCGCGTGTTGTTGATCATGCATCACGACGTGCAGGGTTTGCATGGCGCGCAGGAGAAAAATGCGTTCCGCGATTTGCCCGCTTTCCCTGAGACGACCGCCGCGCATTTAAGCCGACTCGTGTTGATGAATGCGCTGCCGGCATTAGCAGAAGCTAGAGCGCAGGAATTCGGCGCGGCCATTAGTGAATTGCAAAACACTGTCGGCGATTATTTTGCCCCGGCGCAAGGCGGGCGCTATACCAGCGCGCTAGTGACGCAAGTGCTGCACTGGCTGCAGCTCGAAGGCGTCGCCGGTATCGGCCAGAGTTCGTGGGGGCCAACCGGTTTCGCCATTATCGAATCGGAAAATCAGGCGCAAACTTTACTCGCTGGGCTGCGCAAAAATTGGCAACACCAGCAACTCGAATTCAAATTATGTAGCGCGCGCAATCGCGGCGGCGAAGTAAAAGCCGCCAGCAATATTGTTGCGTTCAAATCCGCTTCTTAAAAATTAAAAAGACAGTATGGAAAAACCTTTTATTTTGCATATGTTCACCCCGGTTCGCCAGATGAGTCCGTTCGATATCAATATGGCTTACGACGCCGGTTATAACCACGTCGTCCCCTATACCGATGTGAGCCTGGATCAAATTACCGGCCTGGTGCAAGACGCGATTTTTTCACGCGGACCGAAAGGCGTGAAGCGCACCGGCATTTTTATCGGCGGGCGTGATATTGCGCTGGCGGCAGATATGCTCGATGTGGCCAAGCGCGCGATGGTGCCGCCGTTTGAAGTGTCGGTGTTTGCCGATCCTAGCGGCGCGTTCACTACGGCGGCGGCGATGGTTGCTTGCGTTGAGCGTCAATTACGCAAAACGCATCAAACCGATTTGAAAGGCCGCGATGTGTTAGTGCTCGGTGGCACCGGCCCGGTCGGCATGGCGGCTGCAGTCCTTGCCGCCGATGCGGGCGCGAAAGTGCGCATCGGCAGTCACTCCAGCCCCGACCGCGCGCGCATCGCCAGCGAAATGGCGAATGCACGTTATGGCGCGAAAACCGTTGCAGCAGATGCAAGTAAAGCAGAATCGCTTGCCGATTTGTTGAGCCATGCAGAAATTATTATGTGCGCCGCCAAAGCTGGCGCGCAAGTATTGAGCGAAGCCCAAGTGAGCGGCGCGAAAAAATTATTAGTCGCCGCCGACGTCAACGCCGTGCCGCCAGCCGGCATTGCCGGAATCGGCGCAATGGACGATGGCGTCGCGATCAAAACACAAGCGGGAAAAACTGTCGGTATTGGCGCGCTCGCAATCGGCAACGTGAAATACCAGGTTGAGCGCGGATTATTTGAAACCATGTTGCAAGCGGACAAAGCCGTCTATCTCGACTTCCGTGATGCTTTTGCCTTGGCGCGTAAACATGCAGCGTGAAGCAAAAAATATTTTGATTGCCGCGTCATCAGGACGCGCCTTAGCTGCGTCTGCGCGACGTGCTGGCTATATTGCATATGTTATTGATTTATTTGAAGATTTTGATACCGCAGCAATGAGCGCCGCAATTAAAAATGCCTGCGCAGAAAACACTTTACGCTTTGATAAAACAAAATTACAGCAGGCAGTAGATTCATTAGCAGGAATTGATTTTTATGCGGTGGTGTACGGCGCGGGCTTCGAACAAGACACTACATTGCTTGATGCATTGAACACAAAGAATAATTTATACGGTAATTCAGCAGAGTTAGTCGATAACTTAAAACAGCCCGCGACATTTTTCGTTTTGCTCGATCATCTCGATATGCCGTTTCCGCAAATTCGTGTCAATGTGCCGCTTGATGCTGAGGGCTGGATTGCGAAAACTATCGGTGCAACCGGTGGCGCGCATGTGCGATCGGCGCAAGGGGTAGCGAGTAGCGAAGATATTTATTTTCAACGCTTTCAAGCGGGACGAAATTTATCTGTATTATTTCTTGCCAACGGAAAAAAAGCGCAAGTGGTTGGCTTCAGTGAACAACTAACGCAATCTGTAGGCGATGCGCGTTATTGTTACTCCGGTTCGATCAGTCATGCCGATTTGCCGATTGAAATGAAAAACCATATTGCACGCAAGCTCAATGCCCTAGTCGAAACGACCGGATTGGTTGGGCTGAATAGTGTCGATTTTATTCTGTACGACGACAAATATTTTGTTGTCGAAATCAATCCGCGTTTGAGCGCCACGATGGAACTCTACGACCCAGACTTTCCTCAGGGTTTGCTCCAGGCGCACATGCAGGCCTGCGAAGGCGAGTTGCCCGAATCAATGCCCACCGAGAAAAATATTCGCGGGCATAAAATTGTGTGGGCACAGCAGAATATAAAAGTGCCAGCGTCATTCGCATTCCCCGCTTACTGTGCCGACATTCCGCAGCCGGGCAGTTTCATTACCAAGAACGCGCCGCTTTGCAGCGTGTTGGCAAGCGCAACACAGCATAACGAAGTAACGACGTTGCTCACTAAACGCAGCATAGAAATTCAATTTCAATTATCGGAACAAGCCGCATGAGCGTCGCCGCGCCCTTTCAGAAAGACGAAAACTTGCAACTGCAAAGCAGCCGCTGGCCGAGCGTCAGCGCCTGGACTGCGCCGCAAGTCGGTATGTTGCTGCGTGACGCGGATGCGTTGCGACTTGGTGTGACGCGCGAGAAAGCTACTATCATTGACGCGGGTATTAATGTCACTGGCGGGCTCGAAGCTGGTCGTCGCATCGCTGAAATTTGCATGGGCGGGCAGGGCATCGTGAGTTTGCAGCATACGTCCGACGCTAAGTGGCCGATTCAAGTTGTCGTGCATAGCGCGAATCCGGTGCTCGCTTGTCTCGCCAGTCAATATGCGGGTTGGAGTTTGTCATATGGCGAAGGCAAGGGCGCTTATCACGCGATGGCGTCCGGGCCTGGTCGCGCCGTGTCGGTGAAAGAAAGTTTGTTTGCCGAACTGGGTTACAAAGATATTTCCGATTCAGTTTGCCTCGTGCTGGAAACCGGCAAGTTTCCGCCGCAGGAAATTATTAATAAAATCATGCGTGATTGCGGCGTAGCAGAGGAACGCATCAGCTTGATTCTCACGCCGACCGGCAGTCTTGCGGGCGTAGTGCAAATTGTCGCGCGCGTGCTCGAAGTCGCGCTGCATAAAGTGCATACGCTGGGTTTTCCGTTGTCGCAGATTGTGGATGGCATGGGTGGTGCTCCGCTGCCGACACCGTCAAAAGATTTTCTCACCAGCATGGGTCGCACCAATGATGCAATTTTATTTGGTGGTCATGTGCAATTGTTTGTCAATTGCAGCGACGACGCAGCAGCAGACTTGGCGAAAAAATTGCCCTGCAATGCGTCGCGCGATTACGGTCGCCCGTTTGCGAGAATTTTCAAAGAGACCAACTACGACTTTTATAAAATTGACCCGATGTTATTCGCTCCCGCAAAAGTAGTGGTGAGTAATGTGGCCACGGGCAATAGTTTTACCGGCGGCGAAATCAATCATCAATTGTTGGATTTGTCTTTCGGCGGACCCGGTGGCTAAGCGTATCGCCATCATTACCGACGAAGCGGGCTGGCACGGTACGCAGCTACGTCGCGCGTTCAAGGCGCGCGGTTACGAATCATCTTATGTGTCGCTGAAAAAATGTCGTGTCGATTTTGATCATCCGCAGCACGGTTTGGCTATTCATGGCTTTGGTAAAAACCTGCCAGATGGCGTCTTCGTGCGCGGTATTTCCGGCGGCAGTTTTGAGCAAGTCACTTTCCGCTTGGACATTTTGCACACCCTGCAAGAGCTTGGTGTGCCGGTTTATAACGAGGCCGGCGCGATCGAGCGTAGCGTGGATAAAGCGCGCACCAGTTTGCGTTTGAAGTTGGCCGGTGTCGCCACGCCACCGACCTGGGTGACGGAAGACATCACCGCCGCGCGTGCCTTGCTGATTCGCGAATCCGCGCGTGGACATGAACTGGTGATGAAACCTTTATTTGGTTCGCAAGGTTCGGGGTTAGTGCGCCTCAGCGCAGGTATGGATGTGCCGGATACGCCAGACTATAACCAGCTTTACTACTTCCAGCGTTATATCGATAGTGGCGAAGGCCAATGGCATGACTGGCGTGTTTTGATCGTCGGCGATCAAGTGCAAGCGGCGATGATTCGCCGTGGCAGCAGTTGGATCAACAATGTCGCGCAGGGCGCGCGTTGCGAAAGCGCTACTCCGGACGATGAAGTGATTCAACTCGCGCGCAAAGCCGTGCGCGCAGTCGGCATGGATTATGCAGGAGTGGATATCCTGCGCGACGTGGACGGCAAAGCGTATGTGATCGAGGTCAATAGTATCCCCGCTTGGCGCGGTTTGCAAAGTGTGACGCAGGAACCGATTGCGCAAATGTTGGTGGATGATTTTATTGGCCGCAAAATGTCGCGTAATTTAGAGGCGGTAGGATGAACGCCGCAATCCAACCAATTGATCAAGCGCGCACTATCGCCAAGCTGGTGCGCGATGCGTGTTTACTGGAAATTCGTTCGCTCAAGCCGGGAAATGTTGGCTTGCATGGCGACGGGCACGGCATGAATGCCGAGCACTTTGTCAAAAGCGCGCATGCGATGGCGGAACCGATTGCCGCCCCGAATTTAAAATTAGGCGAGCGGATTCTCGCTGCGGTCGAGGCTACGCAGCAAGTGGTCGATTGCAATACTAATCTTGGCATTGT
>JBEEJL010000122.1:0-8403 GCA_041169175.1 Pseudomonadota bacterium
ATTGATGATCTAGCAGATCGCCCGCACGCGTGCAGTCTTTTGGTTGATCCGGGTTTTACGCATACGCCGGCTGACTACGCTGCGTGGTTGAAAGGGCCGGCAGAGTTGCTTTTGGGTACCCGATATGCCATTTTGAAACCTGAATATGCGCAGTTTCATGCCCGGGCGCCGAAGTGGCCGAGCGTGCGAAGAGCGCATGTCTTTCTGGGCGGTGGTCAGGCTGCAACTGGTTTGCCAATGCTGGTAGACGCCGTTCTGCATTCTGACCCGGCCATAGAGGTATTTGGATTGGGCCTGGCGGACGCCGATGCGATGCAGCGAATCCAGGAGGCACACGCTGGCCGGATGGTCTGGAGCCCGTATACGTCCCAGATGGCGTTCGAATATTCGCGTTGTGATGTTGCGATCGGGTCGCCCGGCGGAGCAACCTGGGAACGCGCCTGCGTGGGTCTTCCTTCGGGCGTCTTTGCAATAGCTCCAAATCAGGTTCCTATTTTGAAGCAATTGGACCGTGCCGGGTTTTGCCGCTATTTCGGTGAATGGTCTGATTTCAACTCCAACTCTCTGCTACAAGTGATTAGTAATCTTTTTGCCGATGTACGCCAGTGCACGGCTTTGCGCGCGCTGGGCCTCACCTCTGTCGATGGGCGGGGCACACAGCGCATTGCGGATGCGCTACTTGCCAGGGTTGCTTCTCATGTCTGAACTTCGCAAGCCGCAAACTGATGCCCTGTTGCAGCCTTACGCAATTGAGCACGATGCTCGAACGGTGGTCTGGCTTAATTCTTCTGACTTGCAGGCAACGTTTGGTCTGCGGCGCAACGTAACCCCAGAGTCTCATCGGGCTTGGGTAGACGCTGCCACCGATACTCATATTTTTGCCATCGTCGATGTGCAGCGTAAGCATGTCGGAAACGTACTTTTGAAAGTAAGCGAACGCTATCTTTCCGCTTATTTCCAGATCTACATCGGTGATTCGAGCGAGCGTGGTCAAGGTCTGGGAGCACGCGCACTCGCTGAAACGCTGCGACGGGCGTTCTGTGATATGGAGTTGCACCGCGTTTGGCTGCATACTTTTGCAGACAATATCCGCGCTGAAGCGTTGTACGAGAAATTTGGTTTTAAGCGGGAAGGTATCGAGCGCGATGCGCTTCGGGTGGGCGACCAGTTTTTAAGCCAGACCCGCTGGTCTTTGCTGCGACAAGAATGGTTGGCCGTAGAGGAGAGTGAGCGATGAGATGCGCGATCATGCAACCCACCTATATGCCGTGGGCAGGTTACCTGAATCTGATGGCAAGCGTTGATCTTTTTATTTATCTCGACGACGCCCAGTATGAAAGATCGTCGTGGCAAAACCGAAATCGGGTGTTGGTTAAGGGCGCTCCGACCTGGTTGACTTTGCCAGTGGTTCGTGGCTTTTTGGGTGCTTCAATACACGATGTGGTTGTTGATGATGCGACTAAATGGCGACGCAAACACGCAACGCTATTGTCGAATGCCTACGCACGGCATCCTTTCTCGCATGAAATGGTATCGGCGATTGCGTCCATGGCGGACGAAAGCTTGGTGTGCTTAGCGGATCTCAATATGGCATTGCTAGCGCAATTTCGAGAGCGTTTATCTATCACAACGCCGACATTGCGTAGCAGTCAATTGGGCGTACCGGGCGTTCGGTCGGCACGGCTCATTCAAATTTTAGAGAAGCTGGGTGCCACCGAATATGTGACGCCTCCGGGTGCGCTGGACTATCTGAAGGAAGATGCATTTACGCAGCACACTTCAGTGCAGTTGCTGGTGCATGACTTTCAGCCAGCTCCGTATCCGCAGCGCGAGACAGCCCAATTCCATAGCCACTTGTCAATACTTGATGTGGCCGCGCATTTGGGCTGGCAAGCATGTCAAAAATATATGCGACCAAATGTCGAAGCAATTCGCAAAATTTCACAAGACTGAACTGATTGATATGAGCAACCACAAAGTAGTAAAGCACCCTGAGTTTGGTTTTTTCCAGGTTACTCCGAGCCCGACACCAGAACAAATTACGCGGTTTTATGCCGAGGAGTTTTACAGCGCCAAATACAAGGCGTTTAACAATTCGAGTCTTGAGGTTCAGGAGGCAGACCAAGAATTCCATGATGCCCACCGCGAAGACATCGCGGTAAATATTACGAAGATTCTCCACCGACCACTGAATACGCTAAGCATTCTGGATATCGGATGCGGTTGGGGCCAGACGCTGCAGTATCTTGCCAAGAAAGGTGCGCGTTGTTCCGGCTTCGATCCGGCGCCTGAAGCAGTCGCATACGTGCAAAGTCAGGGCTTGGAATGCGTTCGTGCTGGCATGGAAAGCATGGACGTTTTTCAGGGCCGTCGGTTTGACGTTGTGTTGATGATGAACGTACTGGAGCATTTGGCTGATCCGGTGCGCGTGGTGAACGAAATTATTTCTACGGCCCTTGCTGAGGGGGGAGTATTGATTATTGAGGTGCCCAACGACTTCAACGCGTTCCAAATGGCTGCACAGCAATTGCATGGGCTGCCGGAGTGGTGGGTCGCACCACCTGCACATTTGAATTATTTCGATGCCGACTCACTGGCTGCACTGCTCAAAGGCGCTGGTCTTGTCGTGTCCCATTTGGAGGCTTCATTTCCCATGGAAATATTTATGTTGATGGGGGAAAACTATGTCGGAAATGGGACGCTTGGCCGCTTGTGCCACGAGCGGCGCATGGCATTTGAAACCAACTTGCGAAAATTGGGCAAGGGTGAGTTGCTTAGCGCCTTTTATCAGTCGCTGGCGGGACTCAATTTGGGACGGCAAGTGATCGCTTACGCAAAGAAAGGCTAAGTGAAATGAAATTCACCAATATCGGAGGAGCAACGGCCATCGTCGAGCATGATGGAAAACGCATGCTGTTCGATCCGTGGCTTGACGACGGAATTTTTCATGGGTCATGGTTTCATTGGCCCCCAGCTTTGGTTTCGCTGGAGGAATTGGGGCGCTTTGATTACGTCTATATTTCGCACATTCACGAAGATCATTGTTCAGCCGGAACGATCCGGCATATCAACCGGGATGCGCAGATCATCATCATGGATCGGCAGCCGAATTTTGTTCTGAATTTTTTGCGTGCCAACGGTTTCGATTTTGCCAAAATTCATTTGGTTCCACCCCGCAAAGGTCTTCAAATTGCAGACGATCTTTTCGTCGACATGATTGAAGCCGATCCCGGTAATGAGATGGCCTACTTGATCGACTCATCGATCGTGATTAGTTGGGGTGGGAAAATAGTTTTTAACGCCAACGACTGCCAGCCTCACCCAGCCGGCGTGGCATACCTGAAGGAAAATTATCCAGAAATAGATTTGGCTTTGTTGCCGTATTCCGGTGGATCTGGGTATCCCGGTTGCTACAGCAATTTGTCGGATGACGAAAAACTGGCGGAGCGCGACCGGATTCTGCGATCACGCATCGCGGGCTTTATTGAAAACACCAAAGCCATTGCACCGAAGCACGTTGTGCCGTTTGCAGATCAGTATGTGGTCGCTGGCGAACGCGCGTATTTGAATCGTTATATTTCGCATGGATCCTGTCCGGGTGTTGTGGTCGAGCAGGTGGATGCGGCGGGGTTGTCAGCCCAACTTTTGTTGTTGAATTCTGGTCAGTCATTTGATCTGGGCACAGAACAGAAAACGCCTAATGAGCCATACCGGTTTTTCACCGAAGCGGAACGCGATGCATACATTCAGACCCATTTGTCGGACGCCAGCTATGACCATGAGCGCGTAACGTTTGGCCCATCGGTTCCGATTGACCGCTTGGTCCAATATGCGCGTGCGCGCCTCTGGGATGTACAGCGCCGTCGCAATACCTTTTCGGATACGCAGTTCATTCTCGAATTTTTGGACAGCGGGCGGCGCTTTTCGGTGAATCTGGCTGAAGAAACTGCGCATGAATTGCAGCCCGGAGCGGCGCTACAAGAACCCTATCTTCGAATTGGTGGCGCGGACACGCTGATGAGCATGCTGTTGATCGGTCATGTTTCCTGGAACATCGCAGACGCGGCATTATTTCTCGATTACGAGCGCAAACCGAATCGATATGATCCGTCGGTTTACGTCCTTCTAAACTTTTTAAGAGTCTGACCATGGCAGCGAATGCAGGATTTGAATTGGCGGGCCGGCGCATTGGGCGGGATGCAGCGCCTTTCGTGATTGCGGAAATGTCGGGCAATCACAATCAGTCGCTGCCACGCTCGCTGGAAATTGTGGAGGCAGCGGCGAAGAGTGGCGCACATGCGTTAAAGATTCAGACTTATATGCCCGACACCATGACGCTGGATTTGGCTGAAGGCGACTTCTATGTGGCCGATAAAAACAATCTCTGGCACGGCACCACGCTCTATAAGTTATACGCAGAAGCGCACACGCCCTGGGAATGGCATAAGGCGATTTTTGACCGGGCCGCCGAACTTGGGCTGATTGCGTTCAGCAGTCCGTTTGATGCGTCGGCAGTGGATTACCTGGAGTCGCTCGGGGCGCCTTGCTACAAAATTGCATCGTTCGAAAATACGGACCTAGAGCTCATCCGCAAGACCGCATCGACTGGTAAGCCGATGATTATTTCGACCGGGATGGCCTCCGTTGCCGAAATTGGCGATGCGGTTGAAGCGGCGCGTAGCGCGGGATGCCGTGATCTTGTGCTTTTGAAATGTACCAGTTCTTACCCAGCGCCGCCCGTTGACACCAATATCCTTACCATTCCGCACATGCGTGAGTTGTTCGGTTGCGAAGTGGGCTTGTCTGATCACACGCTGGGTGTTGGCGTCAGCGTCGCGAGCGTGGCCTTGGGCGCAACGGTGATAGAAAAGCATTTCACACTTGCGCGAGCGGATGGTGGCGTTGATTCCGTTTTTTCGCTGGAGCCTCACGAAATGGCCAGTTTGGTGGTCGAAACGAAGCGCGCGTGGCAGTCACTGGGCTGTGTTTCGTATGGGCCCACAGCCGCTGAAATGAAATCGTTGAAATACCGTCGCGGACTTCGGATTACGCAAGACTTGGCCGCAGGCGACGTTTTGACCCAGAACAACGTGCGTGCAATTCGACCGGGTGGCCCTATCACGTCCAAGTATTTGTTGGTGGTTTTGGGGAGAAAATTGGCGACCTCCGCCAAACGCGGGGATGCGTTGACTTGGGATCTTTTAGCTTGACCGACGCGCTGACAACCTCACAAACTATTTGACGAATGGCATTTAACATCGCTGGCCTCCTTCGAAAGCTTGGGGCACTCTTTGCACGGTTTCCCCATGAAGCGGGGGTGCGGCCAGATTCTTTTGATGGACTTTCTGAGGCGCGCCTCTCCCATTCGGCTTCGGGTTTGCTGACGGCGCAGTCCGTTACTGATAAATTTTATTTTTTACTATTTGGTGCACTGTCGCAGCAACTTAAGGCGCGCGGTGTTGCGCGGTCCGAATTGATTGTGGTGCGCAGCGTGAATGGGGCCATTGGCGCCGGTCCGCTGGCTGAAATGAAGCGGTCTGGACTCGTAGCCTGGCTTGTAATGCGACCTTGGATCCGGGCCTACGTGCGTGTGTTCGATGCCGTGGCTTATCGCTGCGCCACATGGCAGCATCCGGTGGCCGATTTGCTGGACTACGTGGAATCACGGCGTACATGGTTGAATTTTCAAGGGCAAGCGCGCAGGGAGCAACCGTCTCTGAAAATCAACGGCATTGAAGTTGCCGACTTGGTTATTTGCTCCTATTTGCGGTTTAAGCCGCAGGCGCAGTTTGATTTTCATGACCCGTTTGTCAGACGCTTAATTTGGCAGGCCTTGCGCGACGTGCGCCAAGCCGAGGCCTATTTTGATGCGAAGAAGCCGAGCTGGTATCTGACGTCTTACACCACATATCTGGAGCATGGCATACCGACGCGCGTCGCCTTAAAGCACGGCGTCAAAGTCTGGTCGTTTGGAAATCTGAACCGGTTTGGTAAGTGCTTGTCTATTTCAGATCCCTACCAGACGCTGGACTATTCCAGTTTTAGGACCACGTTTGAAGCGCTTTCCGAGCAGGCGTCTCGATTGGAAGATGCGCGCGTATTGCTGGAGCGACGCTTGTCCGGCTGCATTGATGCGGCCACGAGTTACATGCGCCAATCCGCGTATGGTAATGACACGGTCCCGGTCCCGTCTAACCTGAATGGTTCTGTCGTGATCTTTCTGCACGATTTTTACGATAGTCCGCATGTGTATCCAGATCTTATCTTTAGTGATTTTTGGCAATGGATTTGCTTTACGATCGATGGTCTTCGCAGAGCCAATGCAACGTTTTTTTTGAAACCCCATCCGAATCAAATCAGTCTCAGTGATGCGGCCTTGGGTGAGTTGTGTAAGACTTATCCAGGCCTGCATTTGCTACCTGCAGCTGCGAGCAATGTTCAATTAGCCCAAGCGGGTATTGTTTGCGGAATTACTGCGTATGGAACGGTGGCACACGAGTTGGCCTATTTGGGCATTCCCAGTATTTGCTGTGCCAGGCACCCGCATCACTCGTTTGGCTTTTCAAGGACGGCGACAACTCGCGCTGAATACCGGGCAAAGTTAGCCGCATACCGCGAGAACACGCTTTCTGTCGACGAGCTGAAGCGACAAGCGCTGATGTTTTATTACATGCACAACCTCTATGGCGATGATGATGCGGTGGCTTTGCGCACTGCGTTCGTCAATTTTTGGAGATCCTGTAATAACTCCGATACGTTGGGCCCGAACGACGAGTCCACCCGTACGATCCTCCAAAATTTTGAATACTTGGCGAGATTGCCTGCGTTTGGGCGATTCGTGGATGGCATGGTGGCGAATGCGTTGCAATAAGTCATTAATTTAACATCCGGATTTTTATGTTCAAGCAATTTGCTAACAAAGCGATTTACACCGCTGGGCACGCTTTTTTCCTGTTGCTGGGATGGGCTGATTACCGTTTTCGAGGTCGCAACAGCACCCGTTCCCAGCAAGCCATGATTTACTTCTTTTGTGCGTCGGGCGGGCGATTCAACCAGTGGTGCAGCGAGTGGATCAGTCGTTGGCATAAGCCGCTGCCGTTGTTTTCGAAAAAAGGCATCTTGGGTGATATGTCGAGCGAGGCGGGAAGTGCTGCGCTCACTCAATTGCGCGAAAAAGGTTACGTAAGCTTTTCTGGCGCCCTGCCTGTCGATGCCTGTGATCGCTTGATGCAGTACGCCTTGACCACGCCGGCAACGGTGCGCCCGATGGACGGCGAGGAAAAGTCATGCGCTCCCAAATTGGCGCTATACGACTCGCAACAGCCTTTGGCGGTGCGTTACGACTACGCGCCGTCCAGTTTGTTGGCGCAACCTGATGTACAAACGCTCATGGCCGACCCTTCACTGCTCGCATTGGCTGAAAGCTATCTTCAGGCGCGCCCGCGTTTTGACGTGTTGTCCATGTGGTGGCACACCGCGTTTCACACTCGGCCCGATTCAGAGGCGGCGCAGTTTTACCACTTTGACTTAGATCGGTTGAAGTGGTTGAAAATCTTTGTGTACCTGACCGATGTTGGTCCGCAGGATGGACCGCATTCGTTCATTGAAGGTTCTCACCAAAGCGGTGGAATTCCGCAGCATTTTCTGAATCGTGGCTACGTACGTTTGTCGGACAATGAGGTATTGCGGCATTATGGTGTAGCCTGCGAGGTCCGGTTCGCCGCTCCGCGGGGCACCATCATTGTGGAAGATACCCGTGGCCTGCACAAGGGCAATCCGGTGTCGGGCAATGCGCGGTTGGTGTTGCAGCTGCAATTGAGCAATTCGTTGTTTGGTGCGGATTACCCGAAAGCGACGATTCCGCAGGAGCGCGTGTCTGCCCTGCAGGCACTGATCGGCCGCGCAGCTGATGTCTATAAGGCGTATTTGTAGTGCGTCTGCGGTCGTTGATCAAAACGGTGCGGTGGTTTCTTGCCGATCCGTTGCATCGCCTGCGGTTTGTTGGCAATCGCGCAGTGGTTGCGGCGGCGGCTGGCATGCATCCGACCTCGGATGCAGTGGTACATGGCCAGTTGGCGCTTCCCGGCGCATTCACGATAGGACGCCGAACGCGGCTTTCAGTACCTTCCGACGGATCAATCTTGTTGGGTGAATCGGTATTTGTGGGCGATGACTGCGAACTTAGTGCCGGATCACGCATACAAATTGGTGCGCATACGAGCTTGCAGAATCGCTCTATTATTTTGGGTGATGTGACGATTGGTGCGGGTTGTGTTTGCGGGCCGAATTTGTACTTATCGTCTGCTTGGCATCACTTCAGAGATGCGCCGGCGTTGCCGATCCGCTGGCAAGACGCCGCTGTGGCCGTGCGAAGCACCTCGAACCCAGCGTTGGGTACGCTTC
>JBEEJL010000123.1:0-2597 GCA_041169175.1 Pseudomonadota bacterium
TGATTATTTTATTTAACGGTTGGCTAATTAACCGACAAACTTTCCAACCGCGAGTTACCTACATTTAACCTTGCATCAAGTAACCCGGTGCAAGGCGATCCTCATGTTTATGACTTTGCTGTTGTCAGCTTGCGCCTTCAACCCAACCCAGAGGCCGGCTGGTGCAAAGTTTAACCGGTATTAAGCGGCTAAAGAGTAGTTAGAGTCGTTTGCGACTATAGTTTTCCAGTTGTATTTACGAGGTAGCTGGTCCTCGGTATGCACGGTTCTGCTTTGCAACCCACGTCGAAGCCAGGTCGCCCCCATGTTCGATTACATGCTGTCAGGTTTGGGAATTACAAGACCCTGTCATGTTTATATTTTAGCAGATTGGCCGCTGAGGTAGGCAAGCAAATCTTTTGGATGATCAATGCTGGCGTCAGATGGCCATTTATCTGGTGTATTGCCGTTGCCCATGTAACCCCAGTTGGCGATGACGGCGTGGGTGCCCGCCGCGCGCGCGGCTTGCATGTCGCGCTCGTCGTCGCCGACATAAACAATCTTGTTTGATTCGATTGAGATTTCTTTTGCCGCGCCGAGGATGGAATCGGGATACGGTTTCGGTCGATCATAGCTGTCGCCGCTGACGCAGCAAGCCGCACGTTTCTCCAATTTGAGCAACACCATGAGCGGATCAGTGAAGCGTTTTGGTTTGTTAGTGACGATGCCCCATTTTATTTTTTTGGTTTCGAGTTGCTTGAGCACGTCTTCCATGCCCTCGAACAGTTTGGTTTCACGGCAAATATTGTTTAAATATAAATCGAGAAACTCCGTGCGGATTTCGTCGAAGTAGGGATCACTGGGCTTGATGCCAAAGCCGAGCTCAAGCAGGCCGCGCGCGCCGTGCGAGGCCATCGGACGAATTTTTTCCATCGGTTGCGGTGCACGGTCGTAACGAATCAATAAACTATTCAGCGCGAAACCGAGATCAGGCGCAGTGTCGGCGAGCGTGCCGTCGAGGTCGAACAATACTGCCTTTATCATGACGCGCGCGTGCTGACGATGTAGTTGACGCTGGTGTCGGCTTCGAGTTTGTAAATTTTGCTAAGAGGGTTATAAGTCATGCCGATGAGTTGTTCGACATTCAAACCCGCTTCTCGCGCCATCGAGGCGAGCTCGGAAGGCTTGATGAATTTTGCGTAATCGTGCGTGCCTTTGGGCAGCATGTTCAAAATATATTCCGCACCAATCACCGCGAATAAATACGCTTTCGGATTGCGATTGATAGTGGAAAAAAATACTTGTCCGCCCGGTTTGACTAATGTGGCGCAGGCTTTGATGGTGCTGGCCGGATCGGGAACGTGTTCGAGCATTTCCATACACGTTACGACATCAAACTGATGCGGTTTTTGTTGTGCCAAATCTTCGGCGGAAATTAATTGGTAATCGACCTGTTGCCTGCTTTCGAGCAAATGTAATTTCGCGACTTTCAGTGGTTTGTCGGCGAGGTCGATTCCGGTCACGTGTGCGCCGCGGGCGGCCATGCTTTCGCTTAAAATACCGCCGCCGCAGCCGATATCGACGATGTTTTTGCCGTTCAAGCCGTTACAAATTTTCTCAATATAATCAAGGCGTAATGGATTTATCTCATGCAGCGGTTTGAATTCGCTGTTCGGATCCCACCACTTGCTGGCGAGGCGGCTGAATTTATCTAATTCTGCTTGATCGATGTTCATGCTTTTACCTGGATTTTTTTCTGCCAATGGCGTGCTTTGGCTAATAATTCCGATTGGTCGAGTTTGCTTAGTCTGCTATTTTCGACCCGAAGTTCGCCATTAAGCCACACGTGCGTGACTTGTTCGCGCGAGGCGGCGTAAACTAAATGCGAAATCACATCGTAGCAAGGCGCAGTTTGAATCGCCGATAAATTGACTGCGATCATGTCGGCAGCTTTGCCCGCGACGAGCGATCCGATTTCATTTTGTTTGCCCATCGCTTTGGCCGCGTTGAGCGTGGCCATTTGCAGCGCTTGGTGCGCAGGTAATACCTCTGCGCGGCCGCTGGCACCTTTAGCCAGCAAGGCTGCCAAACGCATTTCAGCGAACATATCGAGTTTGTTATTGCTCGCCGCGCCGTCGGTGCCGATGCCGACATTGAGTCCAGCGTCGAGCATTTGTGCAATCGGCGCGATGCCGCTCGCCAACTTCAAATTGGAAGCGGGGCAGTGGGCGACATGACAGCCGAGTTTTGCCAGCGTATCGATTTCATTTTGTTCCAGATGGACTGTATGTACGGCGATTAAATTCGGGCCGAGCAGACCAAGGTTTTGTAATCGCGCCAAGGGACGCAAATGATATTGCGCCAGACTTTGCTCAATCTCGTCCAGGGTTTCGTGAATATGAATATGGATCGGCACATCCAATTGTTCCGCCAAGGTGACAATGCGTTTGAACGTCGCGTCGCTCACGGTGTAAGGCGCATGCGGCGCGAGGCTGAAATTGATCAGCGCTTCGCCATTATAAGTATCACGCGTGGCGAGACCTTTATGTAAGCCGTCTGCGGCGTCGGATGAATAGCTGTTGGGAAATTCAATCGCGACAATGCCTGCTGTCAAACGC
>JBEEJL010000124.1:0-6814 GCA_041169175.1 Pseudomonadota bacterium
AAAAGTTAGGTTGAGCATAGCATTTAGGAAACCTATTATGACACGTCCACCCCCTCCTCTCGAAAAAGGTCGCGGCGCCACGATTACGCCGCAGAATCGCTTCGAGCATCACAAACGTGAAGCGGTTGATGACGGCTGGAATGAAATCGCCGAAGAAAATGACGACGAACCCGCGCCGCTGAAAACCACCGTCACGATTCAGTTATCGCGCAGCATCATCACACGCAACAAATCACCCGACATTCCGTTCGAGCAATCGATGAATCCGTATCAAGGTTGCGAACATGGCTGCGTCTATTGTTATGCACGGCCGAGCCATGCTTATCTGGATTTATCGCCGGGGCTGGATTTCGAATCCAAACTTTTTGCCAAACCGAATGCAGCAGAATTATTGCGTAAGGAACTCGCCAAGCCTGGATATGTTTGCACGCCGATTGCGCTAGGCAGAAATACTGATTGCTACCAACCGATAGAGCGCGACTACAAAATCACTCGCAGCATCCTCGAAGTATTGAATGAATTCAATCATCCGGTCGGCATGGTGACTAAATCTGCATTGGTGGAACGCGACATCGACATCCTCTCAGAGTTGGCGAAAAAGAATTTAGTGCGGGTGTATTTTTCGGTAACGACGCTGGATAAAACTTTAGCCAGAAAAATGGAACCACGCGCCTCGACATCGGCGCGGCGACTCGAAGCCATGAAAGCCTTGTCCGACGCGGGCATCCCCACCGGCGTTATGGTAGCGCCGATCATCCCGCAACTCACCGACAAAGATCTCGAAGCTATTCTTGAAGCCGCTTATGCGGCGGGCGCAAGAAGCGCGAGCTACGTCATGTTACGTTTGCCGCATGAACTGAAAGAAGCATTCAAAGATTGGCTGCACCAACATTATCCGCTACGCGCAGAGCATGTGATGAGCCTGATCAAACAACTACGCGGCGGCAAAGAATACGACGCCGCATGGGGAACACGCATGCGCGGCACGGGAGAGTTCGCCGATTTTATCGAGCAGCGGTTTCGTAAAGCTTGTGCGAGATATGGTTTGAATCAGAATCGTAAGTCGGTGGATGTCACGCAATTCAGGAAACCGAATTTGGCTGGTCAAATGGATTTGTTTTCCTAAGAGGTAGGATATGCTGAGGTACGAAGCGCATCAATCGCGAACGATGCGCTTCCTGCGTCAGCACATCCAACAACCTATGTCTCCGGTCTATACAAACACCAGAACGTAGGGTGCGCCGCGCGCACGCGTTACGCTCTCAATGGCATCTGCGCTCGCTGGAACAAACCTACGCGTGCGCACGGCGCACCCTATCAAATCATCGCCCGAAGAAAGAGCCCTTCCCCCCTTCTGCGCCGCTGATATTTTTGTTGTGAATCGGGGGCCGTCGGCGAAAACCTGTTTGAGCTACGCTGTGATTTAGTCCCCTCCCCTTCAAGGGGAGGGTTAGAGTGGGGATGGGTGTAAGTTGTTATGCAGCTTATCTGTTACGCCTGTAGTTATATTGAGTTTGCCGGGGGTAACCCGGCGGCTAGTCACTTTTTTGCTTCGCCAAAAAAGTAACCAAAAAAGGCGAACCCGCCGCGCTGCCTTTTGTTTTTGTTTTTTTGTCGCCACTATTTCCGCTGCCGCCGCTTTTATAGAACCAGTTGCGGCGAGAAAACTCGCTCTCACCTTCAATCGATACCTGCAGCATCGCGTAGCTCAAACAGGTTCTCGCCGACGGCCCCCGATAGGCAGCAAAAATAGCGTCGGCGCAGAAGGGTGGACTATTCTTTCTTCGAATAACTCATCAGGAAAGCAATCAGCAATCATTTTCTTTCTAGCAAATATTGCGACCAAATAACACTAAATATTTTCCATTTTCCATCTATCTTACGCATCTGCCAATGCTCTACCCCATAGTTACTCACCTTATCATTTTCGTAAAACTCATAATCGAACATTACCCACGCCAAGATGCCATCTTGAGTTATATCGACGTTATAAAACTTCTCTTCTATCTTGTCCGGCGCGGTGCTGATGAAATTAGAAAAATTATAGAAGCCTCCTATACCAACGCCGTCAAAATTTATATCTTTCTCTCTTATTTTCTCAACTGCTTTTTGATCGCCGGGGGAAGTAAATAGAATGCGGGAATTCAAAACCAGAGTTGAAAGTTTTTTTCCGTCCTTGTTGATAATCGCTAAACGAAAATCCTCGATAACTTGTTTGATGGCCTGAATATCTTCAGGGTTACTGATGCGCTTACTTGTATAAGCTGGCGCATCTGTCTTGCCAAAAGCACTGGTTACGAAAAATGAACATAAGAGAAGTGTTGCAAGGTAGCGGGCCATTATTTTCCTTTAATTATTCATTCGATATCAGGCGCCAACCAATGGCGCTTCCAATTTTTTCAAGTTCCGCAACGGCGACATCACAATCGTCGCCGACGCCAACAACACACCCAGCACACCCACCACGCCCAGCGTTGCACGCAAGCCAATTAATTCACCCAACAAGCCGCCAAGCAATGTACCGATTGGGACAGAGGCAACCGTCAAAAAGCGCATAGTCGCCGTCATGCGGCCGAGCATGTGATCGGGCGTGACGACTTGGCGCATGCTGATGTAGTTGATGGTGAACACGCCTGCGCCTAGACCGAAAAGCAACATGGCGATGGAGAGCTCGATTGCCGCAATGGCTCCCTTACCTTGCGCGAGTGCGACGCCGCACCAGGCGATGCCGGTCATTAGCATCGCGACCAGCACGACTGGACCAATGCCATAACGCGCGGAGGCGCGCTTGACCATTAACGCGCCGATCAGAAAACCTACACCGCTCATTGAGAACACTAAGCCGACAGTGCCTGCATCCAAATGCAATTCGCGCGTAGCGAATAAAATAAACAGTGCGAGGTAAGTGTGATGCAAAATTTGCCACAGCCCGACACCGACGGCGAGCGACCACAGCACCGGGTTGTGATAGACCAGCTTGAGGCCTTCGATAATGTCGCGCTTGACCGTCGCCCCTTGCGCGGGCGCTGCAAGGGCAGGTTCCGGTTTGCGAATTTGGCGAATCACAATCGCTGAAATAAAAAAGGTAATCGCATCGACAATAATCGCGAACGGCCCGCCGATAGCGTGTACCAACATGCCCGCGACGCTCGGCCCGGCGATTTCTGCGCCGGACCAGCTCATGCCGAGCTTCGAGTTCGCCTCGACCAGATGTTGGCGACTGACCAAGCTAGTCACATAAGTTTGATGTGCAACGCCGAACACGACGTTGGCGAAACCGCAGACAAATACTGCGAGATATAAAACCCACATATTCAAAATGCCCAACCACATACTGAGCGGGACTAATAATAAAGCGACACCGCTCAAACATTCCATCGACATAATAATCGGCAAGCGCTTCATGCGATCGACATACACGCCTGCGAATAAGCTGAACAGCGCAAACGGCAAAGTCGCCATCGCTTCGAGCGCGCCCATTTGAAATGGCGTGGCGTGCAACATCAACGCGGCGGTAAGCGGCAACGCGAGGTTGGTGATTTGCGAACCGAACACCGAGATGGTTTCCGATGTCCAAAGCTTCAGGAAATCTTTATTGCGCCAGAGGCCGGTGAAGTATTGTTTCATAAGTAATTGATTATAATGAATTTTTATTCGTAATGCCAGTATATCTTTTGCCGCAAAAATCAACAGCAAATCCTTCACTGCGCTCAGGATGACAGTGTGTTTTGTCATGCTAAGCCATAGCCGAAGCATCTACTTTTGAATGTATGGAAAAAAATAGAGCCTTAGCATTACCAAAGATTTCATTTTTTTCCTGCGCGTATAATTCTATCTTGTAATCACACGCTACAGCCGAGGACTCAACATGATCACGCTCAACATCAACGGGAAAGATTCTGCGCTGGACATTGAAGACGACATGCCGCTCCTTTGGGCGTTGCGCGATGTGTTGAATATGACGGGGACTAAATTCGGTTGTGGCGTCGCGGCGTGCGGCGCTTGTACCGTGCAGGTCGATGGCGTGGCGACGCGCTCGTGCGTGATGCCGGTCGCGGCGATGGTTGGCAAAAAAATCCACACTATCGAAGCGCTCGAACAAGATGGCAAATTTCACAAGGTGCAGCAAGCGTGGATCCAGGCCCAAGCCCCGCAATGCGGCTATTGCCAGAGCGGCATGATCATGGCGGCGGTGTCGTTGCTGGAACAAAAAACAAATCCGACTGACGCCGACATCGATGAAGCGATTAGTAATATCTGTCGCTGCGGCACTTACCCGCGCGTGCGCGAGGCGATACACCTCGCGGCGAAAATGGGAGAGAGCAAATGAGCGCGCCTAAAAGTACATCGCGCAGAAAATTTTTACTTGCTGGCGCGGTGTTGACTGGCGGTGGTTTGATAATCGGCTACAACATTTTGGGCCGGCAAGACAAACTCGGCAACGGTTCATTGCTCGCCACAGGTAAAGATGAAATCGCATTGAATGGCTGGGTAAAAATCGCCGCTGACGGTACGGTCACCATCGCCGTGCCGCGCTCGGAAATGGGCCAAGGCGTGTTCACCGCGCTGCCGATGTTGCTCGCCGAAGAACTCGACGCTGATTGGAGCAAAATAAAAGTCGAACAAGCGCCGATTGCGAAAATGTATTCCAACGCCGCGTTGTTTCAAAATCTGTTGCCGTTTCATCCTGACGATGACGGCTTGCTCGCGCGCAGCGGGCGCGCGTCGATTGAAAAAATCGGCTTTGCTTTAGGACTGCAAGTAACAGGAGGATCGAGCAGCGTGCGCGATGCTTGGCTACCCATGCGCACGGCTGGCGCTACCGCGCGCGCGATGCTGATCGAAGCGGCGGCGAAGAAATGGAATGTGCCTGCGACCGTATGCGTAACTAAAAACGGCGAAGTATTACACCCAGCCGGTAATCGTAAAGCGAGCTACGGCGAGTTGATCAGCGACGCCGCTAAGATCGTCCCGCCTGAGAACGTAAAACTGAAAGATCCTGCAACTTTTAATCTCATCGGCAAAGCAATCCCGCGCACCGACGTCGCCGACAAAGTAAACGGCAAAGCGCAATTCGGCATCGACACGCGTGTGCCGGGCATGGTGTATGCCGCAGTAAAACAATCGCCGGTGATCGGCGGAACACTCAAATCTTCCTTTGCTGAGTTAAGTAAAAATATTAATAAAAACAACGAGTTATATATAATCCCGAATGGCGTCGTGGTAGTAAGTAATAGTTGGTGGCGCGCGAAAAAAAATCTTGATGCGTTACAAATTGAATGGAATGAAGGGGCGAATGCGAATCTTGATTCGGCGACAATCAGTCAACAACTCGCCGCTGATTTGGAGAAAACTTCCGCATCAGGTTTTCGCAATGTCGGCGATGCGGACAATATATTGAAAGCCGCGACAAAAAAAGTCGAAGCGATTTACCAAGTGCCATTCCTCGCCCACGCCGCGATGGAGCCGATCAACTGCACGGCGCAAATCAAAGACGGCAAATGCGAAGTATGGGTCTCGACGCAAGTGCCATCGATTGCCCAATGGAAAGCCAGCAAAGCGGCAGGCGTGAGTAGTGACAATACGATAATTCACACCACATTGCTCGGCGGCGGCTTTGGTCGTCGCTTGGAAATCGACATGATCGAACAAGCCATCCACATCGCCAAACAAACCGGCGGCAGACCGGTGCAAATGATCTGGACGCGCGAAGAAGATATGCAACACGATATGTATCGGCCAATTGCCATGTCAAAATTTTCCGGCGCGTTAGACGACAAAGGAGAGATAGTCGTTTGGACCAATCGCGTCGCCGCACCTTCAGTCGGCTTCGACACCATGCAACGCTTGATGGGCAGCATGGCGATGGACATGCCGGATAAAAATCACATCGAAGGCGCGTTCGATCAGCCCTACGAAATTCCCAACATCAAAATCGAACAAGTACGCAGCAAAACGCCGGTGCCGGTCGGCTCATGGCGCAGCGTCGGCCATTCGTATAACGCCTTCTTCGTCGAATCCTTCATGGACGAAATGGCGCACGCAGCAGGCAAAGACCCCTACGATTTTCGCAAAGCCTTATTGCAAAACCATCCACGCCATCGCGCCGTACTTGAACTCGCCGCGACCAAAGCGGGCTGGGGACAACCGATTGCAGTCGGTAGCGCGCGCGGCATTGCGCTGCACGAATCTTTCTCAGGCATCTGCGCGCAAGTGGCCGAAGTATCCATCGACAAAGACAACAACATCAGAGTAAATCGCGTCGTCTGTGCGATAGATTGCGGCAGCGTCGTCAACCCAAGCATCGTCGCACAACAAATGGAAAGCGCCATCATCTTCGGCCTCACCGCCGCACTCTACGGCGAAATCACCATCAAGAATGGCCGCGTCGAACAGTCTAATTTTCCCAGCTACGACATGCTGCGCATGGCGCAATCGCCGCGCATCGACACTTATATAGTGCCGAGCGCTTTGCCACCCGGCGGCGTAGGTGAACCCGGTACGCCGCCGATTGCACCGGCGGTGGCGAATGCCTTGTTTGCTTTGAATGGGAAGCGGTTGCGCAATTTGCCGCTGCGTATCACAACATGAACCCCAGCAAAGTTGATCGAGCGCACGTTGTAAAGTTGACCGACCTGCCGAATATCGGCAAAGCCGGCGCGGAAGATTTGCGGTTGCTCGGTATTCACAAACCAAGTCAACTCATCGGCAAATGTCCTTTCGAAATGTACGAAATGCTGTGCGAAAAAACAGCAACGCGCCATGACCCCTGCGTCATCGATGTGTTTATGTCGATTACACACTTTATGAATGG
>JBEEJL010000125.1:0-9071 GCA_041169175.1 Pseudomonadota bacterium
AACATTGGTGTCAAGCGGTTGAACATTAATCGTCGGTGGTTTGTATGCCGAGGCAGCGCTGAGAACCAGACAACTGGCCAAACTAAGGTCCGCAGCTGCGGCGTCCACTTTGACGAAATCAGCTTGTCGATACAAACCTGGTCCGTCCTGAATAATTGCGCCAATGCTGGCAATAGCATTCTTTTTTATCGCGACGCGGAAGTTACCGCTGGCGTCGGTGCTGGTGCTGACTCTGCCCGAATAATCTGCGCCTTCGCTCGACACAAAGGAAAAATTCGCTACGGGCTGATTAGTGACATCGACTAAACAACCGCTGACATATATAAGCTCATCAATCGGGCGCGCGCAACTCCACAGGCCAAGACGCGTTACGCTTGCTTCGTAATATTGATTGCCCGGTGTTCCTGCAAGTGTGGCGCTGCCTTCTTCTACCCAGCGGCCGCTGCTCTCGCTAAAGTAGTAAAGTGGCGCGGTTAAGGGCGGGCTCACGCTACGGCTGGCGACGGGAATACGAATACTGGCGGTTTTGCCCGCAGCGAGATTCAGCGTTTTCCCGCTCGAGTCTTTTAACTCGACATTCAATGCGCCGAAGCTTTCGATATTTTGCACACCGCCTGTCGTGGTTTGCGCCGTGTAATCGCCGGGGATGCTTTGCGGATTCGACGCGGGATCGATCGGCGTCATATTCGCGCTCGCTGTGGTACTGACCGTGCCGCCTGCAGCGCCAACCAGGCTATCCGCCGCCAGCACAACTTGAGCGGAGGAGTTAGGCAGGCTGAGGGTATTGGCGATGTTAGTGAAGATGCTGCTGCTGGTGCCCACTTTATTCAACAAGCCTTGTGTGGTGCTGGTTTCTTTTTTTACCACGGACACAATACTGTAGCTCGTGGCATAGCTATCGGCCTCATACTTCACGACCAGGCGCGATTCTGCGGTGACATTATTCAAGCTAAACGTACCGTCGCTGGCGGTCGTGGCGGTGCTGCCTTTGGCGGACACTTTTACATTCGCCAGCGGCGACGCCGTATCAATAGAATAGGCCGTACCTTTAACCGTGCCGCCGCCGCAAGCGGCCAGCAGCGACAACAAAAACAGGGAACACAAAAGAATACTCAAGCGACGCATACTGCTCTCCGAAAAATGTTAGGTATTATTGATGATGTCAGATACTGAACTGAATGTGGTTCATCGGCATGGCGATAATTATGAACTATGTCCCGCTTATTCGCCTACAGATTCAAATTATCCGCGCCGTGACGCGTTTCACGCAGTAGGTACAATGCTACTAATTCACTACAGTAAATTTTCTTTGGTTTCAGACTATGCAAAAAACTTATATTAATCAAATATTTACTGGTAAAGCGCAAATCCTGCCCGGCGGTCACGCTAGCGGCATATTCAAGCAAGCGGTTGCAGGGCCGGTTACGTTGACACGCGAGGGTATCGTTGGCGATGTGCAAGCGGATCGGCGTTTTCATGGCGGCGTGGATAAGGCGGTGCATCATTACGCTGCAGAAAATTATGCCTTGCTGCAAGAATATTTTCCCGAAATTGAAACTAGTTTCGTGCCCGGCAGCATCGGCGAAAATATTTCTACTAATGGTTGGGATGAAGCGACGGTTTGTATCGGCGATGTATTTCAAATCGGCGCGTGCAAAGTGCAAGTGAGTCAACCGCGCGCGCCGTGCTGGAAAATCAACGCGCGTTACGGCATGGAGGATATTTCGCGTTTCGTCGAAGAGCGCGGCATCGCCGGTTGGTATTATCGCGTGACGCAAACTGGCGTGATGCAAGCGGGTGATGAATTTGCCTTGATCGAACGCAATCCCGATCCGATCTCAGTGCGCGAATTTTGGCGCGTGTTTTTATTGCCGCGACCGGAACTCAAGGAACTTGAACGCATCGGCGCGACTCCGGGGCTCAACTCAGAAATGCGCGACAAAATAAACCAGCGTCTCGACTGGCTGAGCAAAAATTAAAAGCGAAATTATTTCGCGTAAACGGGTATTAGCCAAACCGTAGGGTGCGCCGCGCGCACGCGTTACAGCTGAATAACAACACTGCTCGTCGGATGAAGCCTTACGCGTGCGCACGGCGCACCCTACAAACCCGCTTACACAAAATGGTGCTGCCTAAAACAACCAAACTCGCGTTTCTCCCGCGAGGAGCGAACAGGTACAATGACGCTATTTGTGTTCGCGGAAACTCCCTATGCCTTCGCTACCGATTTCGCCCGTGGTATTGACGGCGCTGATGCTGATCGCATCGAATTGTTTTATGACTTACGCGTGGTATGGGCATCTGAAAAATCAGTCGAGCAGCGCGTGGTATCTCGCCGTACTCGTGAGTTGGGGCGTGGCGTTTTTTGAATACTTGTTGATGGTGCCCGCGAATCGGATCGGTTTCACGACGCTCAATCTCGCACAACTTAAAATCATGCAGGAAGTAATTACGCTGTCGGTGTTTATTCCCTTTGCGATTCTGTATATGAACCAAGAGTTAAAACTGGATTTTCTTTACGCCGGTGTGTGTTTACTCGGCGCCGTGTATTTTATTTTTCGCTCTTAAATAATTCATTTAAATCAATAAGTTATGCATATTCATATTCTTGGTATTTGCGGCACTTTTATGGGCGGACTCGCAGCCATCGCGCGCGAAGCGGGACACAGCGTCACCGGTTGCGACGCGAATGTGTATCCGCCGATGAGCACACAACTCGAAGCGATGGGCATTCAACTCATCGAAGGTTTCGACGCTAAACAAATTGAATTGAAGCCTGACGTATTCGTCATCGGCAACGTGGTGTCACGCGGCAATGCCTTGATGGAAGAAATTTTGAATCGCGGCTTGCCGTATATTTCCGGCCCGCAATGGCTGGCGGAAAATGTATTGCACGACAAATGGGTGCTTGCCGTCGCGGGCACGCACGGCAAGACGACGACCTCATCGATGCTGGCGTGGATATTGGAATACGCGCAACTCGCGCCGGGATTTTTAATTGGTGGCGTGCCGCAAAATTTCGGCGTGTCGGCGCGCTTGCCACAAGCGGTGCCGAAAACCATCGCGACAAAAAATCCCGGGCTGAAAGATGTGTCGCCGTTTTTTGTCATCGAAGCCGACGAATACGACACGGCGTTTTTCGACAAGCGCTCCAAGTTTGTTCACTACCGTCCGCGCACGGCGGTGTTAAATAATCTCGAATTCGACCACGCGGATATTTTCGCCGACCTTAACGCAATCCAAACGCAATTTCATCATCTCGTGCGCACCGTGCCCGCCAGCGGCCTCATCGTCGCCAATGGCCGCGAAGCCAGCATGGGCGAAACGCTCGCGCGCGGATGCTGGAGCACAGTGGAAAAATTTGGCGTGAATGATGGATGGAATATTGGCGCAGCCGAGCAAGATGGCAGCTTTGAAGTATTACTCAACGGAAAATCACAAGGCCGAGTGAAATGGGATTTGCTCGGCGAACATAATCGTATGAATGCCATCGCCGCCATCGCCGCCGCGCGCCATGTCGGGGTACCAGTTGAACACGGCATCGCGGCATTGGGCGAATTCCAAAACGTCAAACGCCGCATGGAAGTGCGCGGCGTCGAACGCGGCATCATCGTATATGACGACTTCGCGCATCACCCGACCGCGATTGATACCACGATTGCCGGCCTGCGCGCTAAAGTCGGCCAAGCGCGCATCCTCGCCGTGCTCGAGCCACGCTCCAACACGATGAAGCTAGGCGTGATGAAAGCCGCACTGCCGAATAGTTTGCGCGAAGCCGATTTGGTTTTTTGCTACGGCCATAATCTCGGCTGGGATCCGGCAGAATCGCTCGCGCCGTTGGGTGTGAAAGCAAAAACGTATAATGACTTACAACAAATGACTGACGCGATCGTCGCTGCCGCAAAAACCGGCGATCACATCTTGGTCATGAGCAACGGCGGCTTCGGCGGCATACATGAAAAATTGTTAACGAAATTGAAAGCATGATTAAAAGCTACGCACACCGGTAACAACTAACGCGCGTCCCAGATTTTGTCCCCTCCCCTTCAAGGGTGTCTCCGGTCTATACAAAGGGGAGGGTTAGGGTGGGATGGGTTTCCGTTGAGTCTGCGCAGATACCCATCCCCCTCCTAGCCTCCCCCTTGAAGGGGGAGGAATGTGGGTGATCCGTCGCTTCGACTTTGGCTGAACATTTTCACCCCCATCCCAACCTTCCCCCGTCAAGGGGGGGGAGTAGAAAGAGAAATTCGACCAGTTAA
This sequence comes from Pseudomonadota bacterium, assembly GCA_041169175.1. GTDB lineage: Bacteria > Pseudomonadota > Gammaproteobacteria > Burkholderiales > JBEEJL01 > JBEEJL01. The sequence goes on from JBEEJL010000125.1 coordinate 4,260, forward strand.
TAATTTGAACCAGCAATATTTTTGAATCAACCAAGGAAAACCAGCATGGCCAACTACGCTTACCGCCTCGTCAATGTTTTTTGTCAGAAAAAATATATGTTTTCCGGCAACCCGCTGTGCGTGTTCGAAGACGCACGCGGCATGGACGAAAATGTGATGCAAGTGATCGCGCAGCAATTCAATTTGTCTGAAACCACGTTTATTTTACCCAGCACGCAAGCGCATGCACGCGTGCGGATTTTCACGCCGTCATTCGAAATGCCGTTTGCGGGTCACCCGACACTCGGCACCGCGCACGTCATTCGCGCCATGCGCAACGCTGGCGACGAGCTGGCGCTGGAAATGCAAGCCGGCGTGATCTCGGTCGCGGCGGTGGGCGACGACTGGACGCTCGAAGCCAACGCGCCGAAGTTTCGCGACGTCACAACGAGCCGCGCTGAATTGGCAAAAATGCTCGGCGTCGAGGAGAAAGACATCGCCGACACCCCGCGCTGGGTCAACACCGGCAGCGAACAATTATTGATACCGCTCACCTCGGTCGAAGCTTTACGTCGCGCTATGCCGAGCAGCGAGCTAATGAAAAAATACGCGATGAATCCTTCCGGCGAATTCAAAGTTTATATCTGGGTCGAAGCCGCGCCGGGCGTGATGGAAGCGCGTTTCTTTTTCCCCAACATGGGCGGCACCATCGCAGAAGATTTCGGCACCGGTTCTGCCGCGGCAAATCTCGGCGGTTGGCTGCAAGCGCAAAATATTCCGCTGCCGATTTCGCGCACCATTCGCCAGGGCGATATGCTCGGACGGCCTTCCGTGCTCGGCCTGACCGTCGATAAGGAAAAGCGTATTTTCGTTTCCGGCCATGTGATTGATATTGGCCGTGGTGTAGTGTCGATTTAATTTTATCGGGCGGATTAAGCCTGGCCCATAGCTGAGCGGTTCATGTTTATTTATCTCCACGGCTTTAACAGTTCGCCTGATTCGCACAAAGCCAATTTGCTGCGCGATTATTTATCCGCGCAGGGAATGGCGGATCGATTTTTATGTCCGGCGCTTTCGCACTTGCCGAAAGAAGCTATCGAGCAAACAGAAAAGCTTATTCGTGCGCACCAAAGCGAAAACATCACGCTGATCGGCAGTTCGCTCGGCGGCTATTACGCAATTTATTTGGCGGAACGATTTAACCTGAAGGCGGTGTTGGTCAACCCGGCGATACGGCCGTATGTATCGCTGGAATCTTATCTCGGCGCGCAGAAAAATATTTACACTCACGAGAAATATACTTTTACGCGCGAGCACGTTCGCCAACTACGCGATCTGCAGGTGGTCAACATCAACCAGCCAGAACGCTTTTTACTGCTGACGCAGACCGGCGATGAAGTGCTGAATTATCGTGATGGCGTGGATAAACTCAAAGGCGCGGTACAAATCGTGATAGAAGGCGGCGACCACGGATTTCAGAATTTCTCCTCGTATCTTGATACAATCTTGTCTTTCTCGCTTTCGAAATAATCCCCCATGTTTGTTTTTTATGAAGAAGACGGCGCATTCAAGCTCGGCACCGTCGTGGCCGACAATACGGCGACGCTGCAAGTCGATACGCAACATGGCAAGCGCGCCAAAATCAAAGCGGCGAATGTGTTGTTGAGCTTTAATGCGCCGGGACTCGCCGAATTTGCCGCTCAAACGCAAAAACTGGCAGAAGAAATCGACACGGATTTTTTGTGGCAATGCTGCGGTGAAAGCGATTTTGGTTTTGCGGAATTAGCCAAAGATTATTACGGCCACGCGCCAAGCGCCGTTGAGTCTGCTGCGGTCGCCTCGCGTGTGCATGCCGCGCCGATGTATTTTTATAAAAAAGGTAAAGGTCGTTACAAGGCCGCGCCGGAAGAATCGCTCAAGTCGGCGCTTGCCAGTGTAGAAAAAAAGCGCCTGCAAGCTGAGCAGGCGGCGCGTTACGTCGAACAACTTTGCGCGCATCAATTGCCGCCTGAATTTCTTAATATAATCAATGAGTTACTATACAAGCCGGATCGCAATACTTTAGAAGTCAAAGCACTCGAAGCGGCGTGCGCGCAAACGCATATGAGCGCGGCGCAATTGCTTACGCAGTGCGGCGGTTTGCGCTCGCACCATGATTTTCATTTCAATAAATTTTTGTTCGAGTATTTTCCTAAAGGTGTTGCGCTGCCCGCGTTAACTGCGCCTGCCCATACCTACGAGTTGCCGCTCGCCGATGTGCGCGCCTTCAGCATTGACGATGCGAGCACGACGGAAATCGACGATGCATTTTCACTGACGACTTTGCCTGATGGTAATTTGCGCATCGGCATCCACATCGCTGCGCCCGCGTTGGGCATTTTGCCCGATACCTCGATCGACGCGATTGCGCTGGAACGTTTATCGACGGTGTATTTCCCCGACGATAAAATCACCATGCTGCCAGCGAGCGCGATTGATCAATATTCGCTGCATGAGGGGCTTGAGCATCCGGTGTTGTCGATGTATGTTGATGTCAATGCGACTGATTATCAGGCGATAGCCAGCTTCAGTCGCGTCGAGCGAGTGCCGGTGGTGGCGAATGTACGTATCGACACGCTTGAACAAGCATTCAACGAAGACACGCTGGCACAAGGTTTGGGTGAATTCGATTTCAAAGCCGAGATCGTGCATTTGCATAAGTTCGCTGTCGCGCTCGAGGCCGTGCGCGGCAAATCCAACAACGGCGGTGATCGCGTCGATTACAATTTCGACATTATTGATGAGCGCGTCAACATCAGCCCGCGGCGACGCGGTAGCCCAGTGGATAAGCTGGTGTCCGAGCTGATGATTTTTGTCAACAGCTCGTGGGGCAAATTACTCGCCGACAATCAGTTCGCCGCGATTTTCCGCGCGCAATCCGGCGGCAAAACGCGCATGACCGACCAACCCGCGCCGCATCAAGGTCTCGGTGTGGCGCAGTACACTTGGGCCAGCTCGCCGCTACGGCGTTATGTCGATCTCATCAATCAACGCCAATTACTCGCGCTGCTGAGCAACGAAGCACCGGTGTACGCGCAACGCGATGAACGTCTGCTCGGCGCGATGCGCCAATTCGATATTACTTACGACGCTTACGCCGACTTCCAACGCACTATGGAACGCTATTGGTGCTTGCGCTATTTAGAGCAGGAAAATATTCAGGCAGCCAACGCGACGGTGTTGCGCGAGAACCTGGTGCGCTTCGATGCCTTGCCCATAGTCGCCAAAGTCGCCGACCTGCCCGCGCTCGCGCCCGGTGCATCGGTGCGCGTAGCGATTCAGTCGATTAATCTGTGGGAAGTGGATTTGCGCTGCACGACCGTGGCCACTACTGCCGCCGCTTGATGGCTTTTTGCATGACAGCGTCGAAAAATCTGCCTACAATGCCAGCATGAAAAACCCTCTTGATTCGATGAGCCCCTATGCCGCCGGCACCTCGGCGACAGCGAATCCCTCTGACTTTTGGCAACGGCAAGCCAATGAAACGCTACGCAATGCGCTGATTGTTTCCTTGCTGGTGCATGCGTTGATTATTTTCGCCGTTAAATTCAAAATGCCCGACGTCAAAGAAATCAAAATGCCGCCCAAGGCAATAGAGGTCGTGTTGGTCAACAGCAAATCCAAAACCAAACCGACCAAGGCCGACACCTTGGCGCAGGCGAATCTCGACGGCGGCGGCAACACCGACGCAAAAGTGCGCGCCAAGTCCAATCTGCCTTCGACCAAAGACAGTATGGAAGTCATCGCGCAAGAAGAGTCACAAGCACAACAGCGCGTGAAAGAACTGGAAGCGCAAACCAAAACGCTGATGACGCAAATCAAATCCAAAAAAGCCATTGCGCAAGCAGAAGAGCCGAAGCCGGATAAAAAAGCGCAGACCGACGTAACCGGCGCCATGGAAGCCGCGTTAAAAACCAGTCAACTTGAATCAGCACTGGAAGCGCAAATTGCCAAAGAATTAAAAGCCTATCAACAACGGCCGAAGCGAACCTTCATCGGCGCGCGCACACAAGAATATCGTTTCGCCACTTACGTCGAAGAGTGGCGCGAGAAAATCGAAAAAGTCGGCACAGAAAATTTCCCCGAGGCAGCGAAACAAAAAAAACTCTACGGCCAACTGCAATTAACCGTCGGCATCAAATCCGATGGCTCGATTGAAAGCATTGAGATGAATAAATCCAGCGGTCATCGCATCCTCGATGCCGCGGCAGAACGCATTTTGCAACTCTCCGCGCCGTTCAAACCCTTCCCACCGGAAATTCGCAAAGACACCGATGTGTTACACATCACGCGGACCTGGACGTTTACGCGGGCGGATCAGTTGATTAGCGAGTAATGTTTGCCGTTTGCTCACCCTGATTTTCGTCCCAGCTTCAACGCTCTTCGCTTCGATAATCCTGCCGGGGGTGATGGCCGCGCCACGGTGGGCATAGCCTCGGTGCGGGTGCGGCCATCGGCGTACCGTTTTCACCACTTTATTTATTGCGGCCACCCGCTGCACCGTTCCCGCCCCCTCGCTGCGCGTCCCGATGAACGGTGCGCCCCGGCGGCTAGTCACTTTTCTTGCTTCGCCAAGAAAAGTAACCAAAAGAAGGCGAGCCCTCGGCGCCGCTTTTTGTTTCTGTTTTTTTGTCACCGCTATTTCTGCTGCCACCGCTCTTATAGAACCGGCTGCGGCGAGAAAACTCGCTCTCACCTTCAATTCAAATCTGAATCACCGCGAAGCTCAAACAGGTTCTCGCCGACGGCCCCCGATCCACAACAAAAATATCAGCGGCGCAGAAGGGGAGAAGG
>JBEEJL010000126.1:0-9433 GCA_041169175.1 Pseudomonadota bacterium
GGCTGAATTACCCGTTGTCTCTTCAATCTATGCCTACGCCACGAGAGATTTGATTGAAGATGGCGTCACCGGCTATCGATTTGATCCGCGCGACATTGCCAGTGCGACCGAGACGATAGAAAAGATGATCAATATGCAAGATACAGAGAGAAAAAAAATGGGTCGCCGAGCTTATGAGAAAGTACGTCAACACACCTGCGCAGATGCAGCGTTGATGGCCGCTGATTATATTCAAAAGATTTCCGGCAAAGGCATTTGAGATGGCTGGAGCAACTGCAATGAATCATCAAAATAATCAATCGCCACGAAAAAAAGTGTCGATCGTGAATGTTCAGCTTAGTCCATTTCGCGTTGCGTTTTTTAATCAGCTACGCGCCGAGCTCGACTTGCGCGGTATCGATTTGGAGTATTTTCATGGCGATATATGGCCGGCTGAAAGAGACCGTAATTACGAATGCCATCTAGACTGGGCTAGTCAAATCACGAATCGATTTATCCCGATTGGTAAGGGGCGCTATGCGTGCTGGCAGCAATTGCCGCATAAATTGTTGGCTGATTCTGATCTGGTCGTGATTACGCAAGAAAATATGATTTTGTCGAACTATCCTTTTATTCTCAAGCGCCGATTATCAGCCAAACGATTGGCGTTCTGGGGACATGGTATTAGCCCGCGCACACGCTCCGCCGACAGCCCAGGAGAACGCTGGCGCCGTATTTGGGCTAAAAAAGCCGACTGGTGGTTTGGTTATACGCAAAAATCGGTTAATGCATTGAAGCTGGCGGGATTTCCTGAGCAGCGAATTACCAATACAAATAATGCTATTGATAACACCGTATTCCTGCAAGATTTGCAAAAAGTTACGCCGGTACAATTAGTTGACATTCGTCAGCATTGCCATCTCGACGATAAAGCCGTGGTGGGTTTATATTGTGGCGCGCTTTATGTGGATAAGCGTCTGGATTTGTTGGTCGAAGCAGCAGATTTGATTCATGCTAAAAATCCACATTTTCGCTTGGTTGTCATTGGTTCCGGTTCAGAGTCGGGTTTTATTGAAGAGGCTTTTCGCACTAGGCCTTGGGCCACTGCGGTCGGCGCGAAAAGCGGAGTTGAGAAGGCGGCCTATTTCAAGCTGGCTCAAGTCATATTGAATCCGGGCCTTATTGGGTTAATTGTATTGGATGCTTTTTGTACCGGCCTGCCTATTGTGACCACTGGCGGCGATACGCACCACTCGCCTGAGGTGGCTATGCTGGAAGAGGGCGTGACGGGTTTTTTCCCCGAGCCTACAGCCAGCGCGTATGCACAAACCGTCATCGACTTGCTGGCCGATAAGCAGCAATACAAGCGATCACACGAAGCAATGCTCGCAGCGGGCAATCAATACACTATGGAAAATATGGTGCTGCAGTTTGCCAATGGTGTAGAGGCATGTCTTGACCGCCCCACCAAGAAAAACATAATTGATTGATTAATATGAATATTTTGTTATCACATTGCCATTATCGAAGCAGCGCGCCCAGCGGTGAAGATGCCGTGTATCGTAATGAACGTAAGTTATTGGAAGCGCATGGCCACACAGTCATTCCGCTCGAACGCTTTAACGATGATATTCATGCGACAACCTTGGTGGAAAAATTTTCTGTTGCGCGCGAAGCCGTGTGGTCGCAAGCAAGCTATGATTTTGTCGCTAAAGTTATTCAAACTAGCAAACCCGATATTGCGCATTTTCATAATACTTTTCCGCAGCTATCGCCCAGCGTTTATGCCGCATGTCAGGACCACGGCGTGCCAGTGGTGCAGACTTTACATAATTATCGCTTGGTCTGTCCGAACGGCATGTTGTTACGCGAAGGTAAGCCTTGTGAGGATTGCCTGACCGGTGGACTGTCCCACGCGCTCATCCATCGCTGCTACCGAGACTCGTTGCCCGCCACATCGGTTATGGTGTGGATGTTGACGAGTAACCGCCGCCGCAATATGTATACAGAGCAAGTTAACCGCTACATCGTCCTTAATCGTTTTTCTATTGCGCGATTTAAGCAAGGCGGATTGCCGGAAAACAAAATTAGAGTGAAGCCGAATTTTCTTCCCTCAGCGCCGCCCTTCAATGAGCAACGTGAAAATTATGCAATCTACGTGGGCCGTTTATCAACAGAAAAGGGCGTAAGTACTTTAGTAAAAGCGTGGAAAAATATCGGTGGATTACCGCTGAAAATTTTAGGTGACGGACCTTTGCGCCCCGAGCTAGAACAAGAAGCACGCGATAATAATCTGAATATTGAATTTCTGGGATTTCGTCCGTCTGCGGAAGTATTTAATTTAATTTCAAAATCGTCGGTGCAGATTTTGCCGTCTGAGAGTTATGAAGGGTTTTCCATGGCATTACTTGAGGCGTTTGCCACAGGCACGCCAGTGGTCGCTTCTCGTCTCGGCAGTTTCGATGAAATCGTTGATGAGGGTGAGACGGGGATTAAATTCGAAGCAGGCAATGCGCAAGACTTAGCCGATAAAATTAATTCGATCAAAGCAGATCACGCATTGTTGCGTAAAATGGGAATCAAAGGACGCGAAGTATTTCAGCAACAGTATTCTGCCGAGCGTAATTATGAAATGCTGATGTCAATTTATCGCGAGGCCATTGAAGATTTCGCGCTAAACCATAAAATGGAAAAATGCGCATGAGAGATGCAGGAAATTTATTGGGCATACCGATTGACCGCAAAGATTTACCGCGCGCAATCAGTGATGCGCAAAGCGCAATGATTACGCGCAAAGAACAAATTATTTTTGCTTGTGCCAACCCGCATTCAATCGTTGTGGCGCAAAACGATGAGGCATTCAAAGCCGCTTTGAATCAAGCCAATCTGACTGTTGCAGACGGTGTCGGCGTCACCATGATGGCCAAATTTGCCGGTATAGATATTGGCCCACGCATTACAGGCAGTGATTATTTTTTTGCCATCATGAAAATGCTCGCCAGTCGTGGCGGTGGCCGCGTGTTTTTTTTCGGCTCCTCACAAAAAGTGCTGGATCTGATTGCACAACGTTTGAAGCAAGATTATCCGACCATCACTTTGTGCGGCGCGATTTCACCGCCGTTCGGCGCCTGGAGCGAATTACAAAATACTCAATATATTCAACAAGTTAATAAAGAAAAGCCAGACCTGTTGTGGGTCGGCATGACGGCACCCAAGCAAGAAAAGTGGGTGCGCGATAACGCTGCGCAATTGCAAGTTCCCGTGATAGGTTCTATTGGTGCGGTATTTGATTTTTTTGCCGGTACTTATCCGCGCGCGCCGCAATGGATGATTAATAGTGGACTTGAATGGTTTTATCGCTTTGTTAAAGAACCTAAGCGTATGTGGAGGCGTGCCTTTGTTTCCAATCCCAAGTTTGTCTGGCTAGTATTATGGCGCCATGTTTTGCGCCAGAGAAAGTCTGCGTAACTAGTATGCTGTTTGTCGATTCATTCTGAAAGATCAAACGTGTCTGGATTTTTCAGCTTTACCGTCGCGTTATTCGTGACCATGATTTTAATCCCGCCGCTGATTCAATTCGCGGCGCGATTAGGCTTTGTGGATATTCCGGACGCACGCAAAGTGCATACCGGCGCAATTCCGCGCATAGGCGGCGTGGCGATGATTGCCGGCACGCTGATTGCGACTTTGCTCTGGCTAGAGTTATCACGCCAAACTATCGCGATTCTGATTGGAATCGGCATCATTGCCATATTCGGCATATGGGACGATAGAGCCAACTTAAATTATCGCCTTAAGTTATTAGGACAGTTTATAGCCGCTTGCGTCGTCGTTTTTTACGGCGACATATTGATTGAGCGTACGCCCTTTAACCAAAGCCCCTTGCCGCTATTTCTATCGGCGCCGTTAACCATATTTGTATTACTAGGCATTACCAACGCGATCAATTTGTCTGACGGGCTCGACGGGCTCGCCGGCGGCGTGGCATTGCTGTCATTTTTAGCGATTGGCATTTTGGGCTACCGCGCGGGCAGTGAAGAGCTGGTAATTATTTGTCTGGCGGTGATAGGCGGCATTATGGGTTTTCTGCGCTTTAACACGCATCCCGCCAGTATTTTTATGGGCGACACTGGCAGTCAGTATCTGGGTTTTTGTGTCGGCGTGTTGGCTATAGTGCTAACGCAGTCGGTCAATCCCAAACTCAGTTCGGTCACGCCATTGTTATTGCTCGGATTGCCCGTGCTGGATACGTTAATGGTGATGGGATTGCGCATTCATCAAAAGCGCTCGCCTTTTTCTCCCGATAAAAGCCATATTCATCACCGTCTTTTAGCTATGGGGTTTGACCAATACGAATCAGTATTGATCATCTATCTTTTGCAATCCACTCTGGTGTTACTGGGGTTTGCCCTGCGGTACCGCCCTGATTGGTTGGTGTTGGGCGTGTATTTGCTGATTAGCACCAGCGTATTGTTTTTTTTCCGCTGGGCTTGGATGAGTGGCTGGCGCTTCAAGAGTCGCGGCGAAGGCGAGAGCGGGAAATTTTTAGCCAACCGTATTCAATGGATTCAAGCGACCGGCGGCATGGAGCGTCTGACCATGCGTGTCGTGCTAGGTCTGGTGTGCGCTTATATGGCATTTTCATTGCTAAGAACCCCGCGCGTCAGTTCCGATATCATGATTTTGTGTCTGGTTTTATTAGCGGTGCATCTTACATTTTTAATTACCCGGCGCAATTTATCTTTTACTGCAGCAGAGCGAGGCGGCCTGTATGTGCTCAGCGTGCTGGCGATTTATCTGATGCAGCCGCTGGTGCACACTCCTTCAATTAGTCGAACTTTGGACAACTCTTTTTTCATCTTGCTTGCGGCGATGATATTCCTCGGTATTCATCACGCGCAAAAAAATAAATTTGAAATTACGACATTAGATTTTTTGGTGATATTTATGGCGATTGCGCTACCGGCCTTGTCAGGCTTGCTGGCACAACATAGCGGTTATGCGGTAGTCATGTTAAAAGTGATTGTACTTTTTTACGCCGTTGAGCTGGTATTGAACCGGATGACGCAAGGCTGGATGATGTTACGCCTAGGGTTGTCATTCATGCTGGCGCTACTCGCCGCACGCACATTGATGTAGGGCGGCATAAATGAAAATGACGAGCAAATTATTTTTTTTATCTAATATGCGGCAGTTGCAAACATTGCTATTTATTGCGTTGGCGTGCAGCCTGGTTGCGTGCGGCAGCAAGGCGAGTAGAGAAGCGCATTATATGGGCTTGGCTATGGCGCATCTAGAAAAAAACCAACCCGATCAGGCGATCGCGCAGCTAAATAACGTGCTGCAAATTAACACTGCCAATTATGAAGCCTTCTATCACCTCGGTCTGATTTATGAGTCGCGCCAACAATACCGAAATGCGATAGAAAACTACACACGGGCGCTAGAGCAGAAACCTGATTTTACGCTGGCAAAAACCCATTTAGCCCGTATGCATTTAATGCCAGGGCAAGCGCCCAAATCGGTGGAAAAGGCAACGGCAATATTGAAATCTGCGCCAACGGATTTGTCAGCCAAAGCGGTGATGGCCGAAGTGACTGCGCGCACAGGCAATGTCAGCAAGGCAATTAGCGATCTGGAGAGCGCGAGGAAAAACAACATCCAATCGCTCGATGTGTATAAACAGCTTGCCAGCTTATATTTATTGCAAGGCAATTTGCCTAAAGCAGAAAACCTGCTGGTAGAGGCATTAAAACGTTACCCTGAAAGCGTCTCGTTGCATACGAGTTTGGCGCAAACCTATGCGCTAGGTGAGAATCCGGCAAACGCCGAAGCGTCGTTGCAAGCGATTATAAAATTGGAGCCCAATGACTTCAGTCACCAGGCAAAACTGGCATCGCATTACGTCATTATTGGTCAGCTACAAAAAGCAGAAAGCTTATTGCGTAACAATATTGCGCAGCCGGCCAATGATATCAAGCCGATTTTAGCGTTGAAAGAATTTTTGTTGCGCTATCGCTCGCCCGAATTAGCTGAGGCGGAATTACTCGCAAATATACAAGCAGCGCCGAAAATTTATGATTTACGCTTTGCCCTGGCCGAGCTATACGAACAAACCGGCTCGTTGGAAAAAGCCGAGCGTATTTATCAGGACATTATTCAGCTTAATTTTAGCGAGGCGGCGAGCGAAAAAACCCATACACGTTTGGCCAGCATGTATGTGAGTATGGGCAAACTGAGTGCGGCTAAAACACAGGCAGAAGCGGCGCTTATTCTGAGCCGTAATAGTCAGGATGCGTTGGTGATTCGCGGCAAACTTGCTTTGGAAGAGGGTGACTGGGAGCGCGCCATCGCCGATTTCCGCACCGCCTTAAAACAGCAGCCTAAATCACTGGAGTACGTAGGCTTGCTCGCACGCGCGCACATGCAAAATAAACAGCCGGGATTAGGTCGTGAGTTATTATTTCAAGCAGCAAAAAATAATTCGCAAAATCTGCCAATCCGGCTGATGTTGGCTGAATATTTGTTGCAGATGAGGGATTTTAAGGCGGCACAGGAAGAGGCCAATAGTTTGATCAAAGAGTTTCCTTTCGATCTGCCCGCGCGGCGTTTACGCCAACATATTTTAGCCGCGCAAAATCCCGTAGCGGACGCTGAAAAAATGGCGGCTGCGAATGAAGTCGCTCTGCCGCCTAATGTAGCTGCATTGTATCGACATGCGAATCAATACCTGGAACAAAAAAGATACGAAGAGGCGGCGGGTGAATTTCAAAAGGCACTTCGTCTTGTTCCCTCGGCGATAGAGCCGCTAAATGGCTTGGTGGAAGCCTATCTGGCTCAAGGTCGCGCGGATTTAGCGTTGGCAAGAGTGAAAACACAATTGCACATTAATTCCCCCACTCTGCATCAAGCCTATTATCTATTAGGCCAAATTCATACAGGGCAAAATCATTCTGCGGAAGCAGAGCGTGCCTACCGGCGAGCGCTGGATATCAACTCATCTTGGGATGCACCGTATTTGGCTCTGGCAAAGCATTACCATGCCCAAGGCGACACTAAACAAGCGCAAATGATATTAGAAACGGCGATACGCAATATTCCGCAAAACCAGACTATTGTTTTGTATTTAGCCAGCTTATTTGAGGCTAACCAATCCTATGATCGTGCGATCGCGCTATACGAAGCGCTGCTTAAAACCAACCCGGATATGGATGTGGCGATTAATAATTTAGCAGTAATACTGCTGGATAAGCGCAGCGACAAAGCCAGCTTTGAAAAAGCATTGAATCTCGCGCGACGCTTTCAAAACGCTACCCACTCTGCGTATCTGGACACCTTGGGCTGGGCCTTATTTAAAAATGGTTTGGCAAGCAGAGGAATCATTTACCTGGAAAAAGCGCTCACAGCAGAGCCTGAGTTTCCTATGTACCATTACCATGCAGGCATGGCCTATAAGACGATTGGTGATAAAGATAGAGCAAAAACCCACTTGCTCAAGGCTATCGCCTCGGGTATGCCGTTTTCAGGCCGAGATCAGGCAAAAGCACTGGTGGCGACGCTGTAGTACGGGAAATATTTCCCATTGGCACTGACTTAGCTGCGTGCTTAGGGGGTAACCCTCGCATCAAAATAAAGCATACACCCCATGCTCTTTCCCTCTGGCAAGCCCTAAACTCATTCCATAAATATTCGTCACGAAAATGCTCGTAACGAAGGAATCAAGTTTATTTGGGGTTTTCATGTTCAAAACACTTATCGTAGAAGACAATCCTGCTTTCAGGCAGTCACTCAGCGCCATGCTTAATTCACGTTTCCCCGACATGATGTTGGTCGAGGTGGACAGTGGCGATGAAGCCCTGAAACAGATGGAGAAATTGCACCCCGACCTCGTGTTCATGGACGTTAAGCTACCTAACGCCAATGGTCTGGATTTGACCAAAATTATCAAGGCTGAGCATGCCGGCACAACCGTTGTGGTAATGACCAGCTCTGATTTGCCCGAATATCGTCAGGCAGCGTTTTTATCCGGCGCTAGCTATTTTGTGTCTAAAGGCGCGACCACAGAGGCGCAGATCTTTTCCGTCGTCGAGTCGGTTCGTCATGATTCTGAATATCAGTCGGCCATGAGCCTGCCGGGCTGATCAGCCAATATATGTAACTATTTGATTTAATTTAACTTTTAAGCCTCCCTCGGGAGGCTTTTTTATTGCTTTTGCCGACCTGTGACTTGGTTCACTGCGCGCGGCCTAGCCTGAGGAGTAGTCTAAGTTTACGAATTGCAGCTGCAAGCATTCTTTGACGCGGTTATCCAATTAATCCAAACGGTTCTATACTGCTAAACAGCTTAAGTGTGGCGTAACAAAACCCATACGAAATAAATCCAGGAAAATGATTATGGCTAAGACCCTAGAAACTGCAGCGAAAAAATCTTCGGTGGCGCGTCCCAAGGCAACGCCATTTGTCGAGACTGAAAAACTCCCCGTAAAAAACGGCGCGGAAGTGGATCAACGGATTGCACAAGCCAAACTCGAATGGGAGTCCACGGCGGACTCGCTGCCGCAAATGGTTTTTCTGCTAGATGAAAAAGCCAATGTCATTCGCGCTAACCGCACGGTTGAGCGTTGGGGCGTGGGCCGTGTGGCCGACATCAAGGGCCGTAGTTTGCATGAATTGATGCATCCTGGATGCCATCAGGAAAGCTGTTATCTGCGCAGCTTTCTAGAGCGCGCCGAACGCGAGCTGACCTTTAAGCAATTCGCCGAATGCGAATCGGAAGACAGTGTGTTAAAGCGCCATTTGCAAATTCAACTACGTACCAGTCATTCGCGTGATGGGCGCAAAGTCGGCACGACAGGACCGATTGTCGCGGTGGTGCATGACATCACGGATGTTAAACATACCGAAGAAGTATTGAAGAAATTTAACGAAGAACTCGAACAACGCGTCGAGTCGCGCACCTCAGAGTTGGTGCGCGCGAACACCATGCTCAAATGGGAAATGGAAGAGCGTAAGCGCGCCGAGAGCGTGTTGCGTGAGTCGGAGAAAAAATTACGCGTATTGTCGGCCGAACTTTTAGCGACCGAAGAAAAAGAACGCAAACGGATTGCTTCCGAATTGCACGACGGCATCGGTCAAACTTTGAGCGCAGTGAAATTTAATGTTGAAAACGCTGTGCGCATTTTGGGCGAAAGAAATACTAACGATCTCGCGCCGCTGCAGCTAGTGGTTAAACGTATTCAAGGCGCGATCGAAGAGGTACGCAATATTTCCATGAACCTGCGCCCGACCACGCTCGACGATCTGGGTATTTTGCCCACTATCGCCTGGTTTATGCGCGAATACAGCAGCACCTATCAGCACATCAAAGTAGAAAAAAATATCACCGTTGATGAGGAAGACGTGCCGAATGAATTAAAGACGGTTATTTTCCGCATCATGCAAGAAGCGATGAACA
>JBEEJL010000127.1:0-7462 GCA_041169175.1 Pseudomonadota bacterium
TAAGTGGTTGGCCGGTAAGCCAGCTGTTTCAAGTCAGCCAAGCAGCGCGGGGATAAAGCGCAATGCCCTATATTAAATGCGAGGAGCAGATCCTTCGCTTTGCTCAGGATGACAATTATTCTTGTCATTCCGAGGGAATTATCCGAAGAATCTGTTTTTTGTTTTTGTTTTTAAAAAATACCCGGTTCAATTAAATGCGAGAAGCAGATCCTTCACTGCGTTCAGGATGACAGGATGGGTAGCCTAAATGCAGCGTAGCGTAATCCGGGGAAATTTTCGGTCGAGGCTTTTGCCTAATTACCCTAGTTGGTCTTCGCCCTGTTGGCCAACCCGGATTCATAACGCGTAGGCAGGCGGGCTGGGGGTTGCAGGAAGGTATCGCAGGTTCGCTTGTCCTTCTTGGTGATTCCTCCGCATACGATGCCGCTACCGTCAGGATTTATGCAGCCGTAAGTCGAGTTCGGCCCGGTCTTGGGGAAGGACACACCTCCGCTCTCGCCGCATTTTCCTTGGACTTTGTCCGGCTTCTGCGCCGGAATCTGTTCTGCTATCGCCGGCCCGAAATAGAGACCGGTTAGGGTCACTGCGAAGATGGTGCGCGCTATGGTTGATGTCGTTCTCATGATCTTCCTCCGCTTGATGGTTCAGGTTTACTCAGTTCAACGTTGACTATTTATTACTCAGCGGCCGCATGGCTCGCTGCACTACAACTTCAGCAATCTGATGACCCATTGCAGTTGCGTGCTCGTCGGCAGTACGAGTATGTATGCCGGCCCATACGCGCGCGTTCTCGACTTCTTTTTCGAATGCAGTGAAGTTTGCATAGCTTCGGCTAAGCCCGAATCCGCCGCCGAAGGTCGCGCCGAATTTGACCCCGTCATTGCCGAATAGCAGCGCCAGTGTTTTCGCTGCCGCGCCGGAGGTGATGCAATGGCCTGACAAATAATCGGGATGCGACGGCGTGATGAGCAAGGGTTCCCAGTTCGGGTCGGGATTCATGGCGGCTTCTCGAATGGCAGTGATCGGTCGCCATAAAGGATATTGTTTTTTGATCGCCCAACCTGCGATCGTGCTATCCATCATGGCCATGTTCAGTAAAGCAAAAATGCGCGCATTCTCGATTACGCTGGTGCCTTGCGCTGTCGCCGACGCGCGAGCGGCGGCATTCCATACCTGGCTACCTTTGATCAGCGAAAAGATGGCGGCGGCGGTTTGATCGGACGTGCGTTCTTTCGACTCGCGCGCGCCGAGACGGCGCACTTCGTCGAGTTCCTTGGCGTATTGCGGGCTGTCGAGGGGCAATGGGCCTGGTGCTGCCACTTCGGTCGGCGACTTCATTACAAAAGGAACCACGTCAGCCCAAAATGCTGACACAAAAGCTTGATTCGCCGGTGGCGTCGGTCGCCATTTACCCACGCCGCCAACTGGCGTGTAGTCCACCTTGCGGTCTGCTCCGTCAGTTGAACGTACAGCGATGTATTTTTCCGCCACCTGCTGGCCGAGGGCGACACCCTCGCCTTTCGATTGTCCATCGGGTAGTTTGGCTAGCGACGCCTTGCGCGCTGTGTCGAGCATCGCCCTTTGATTGGGATAAAGCCAAGCAAGCACGTCATGCGCAGCGGTGATGGCGGCAGCCTCTTGCGAGGTATCGGCAGGCGTCTTGGGCTGAATCAGATACGGCGTGTGGGTTCGCGTAACGGCATTGATCGCATCGAACATGGCAGCATGGGTGATGGCCAGGGCGCGGTTCGTCGGCTGCGGCAGGGAAGATTCAGAAACATCCTGCGCGATTAGGTTCCAATCGGTCACCACATCGGCCTTGGCTGTAGTCAGGCTCAGGCATACGACAAAGGCAAACGCAATAATTCTAAAACAAGGTAGAGACATGATTGTTCTCCCCCGCTAGAGCGCAACTTCCTCTACTACAGCCAAGACAATCGTACGCCCGACGCAGTCCGGCCCATTGCGACAGTACCCCATCTATTATTCTTTATAGCTAAAAATTACCTGCATATCAAGATAGCGACAGCTGCGCTTTTGTGCTGATTTCAGGTGATAACATTAGTCTAAGCTAATAACATTCGAAGCCATTTCAGGCGGAAATAATCATTCAAGTACTAGACAATGTAATCAAGAAGAGTAAGGACCGGTAACCGAGAAAAATGGCGCTGAAGGCAACCGTCAACATTAAAGCTTTGACTATTCGTGTCCACCGACTTGCAGCAGTGCAAACAACACATGCCCCATGAATGGCAGGCGGTAGCGCTGGAATATGAGGGCAAACAATAGGCCGAAATAATTATGCTACTGTTCCGGTGGCGCTGATTACGACAAAGCCTGATCTAGGCAAGGCCAAACTTAAGCGACAGCTACCGCGTTGCCAATGCTTTGCAGCGGCCCGTACGTATTTATTGCACCACGTCGAGAAATGGCGTATCCGGGTCGCTCACATAGAAGATGGCAACGCGCAACGCATCAGTGCTGCTTCGGTTGTAACCGGTCATCTTGACGTTCGGCGGCTCGACGTAGGCCTGCCCCGCCTTGATGGTGACTGGTTCGCGCCCTTCCAGCTCTAAGTGAATGCGCCCTCAAGAATTTAAACCGTCACGGGCGATCGATGGGTGTGAAACACGGTGCGGTCGCCTGGCTTGAAGCTGGCTGTCAGGACGCGCACTTCCTGCATATTTCCCTTGGGCATATCGGCTACACTTTGTTTCAGCACCAATTGTGGTGCGGCCAGATTCGACTCGTGTGCAACGACGCTGACACTGCCGAGCACGGCTGCAATCAAAAAACAAACCCCTCTTAAAGTATTCATGCCAAGCTCCTTTTTGGTTAGCCAATATTTCGCTTTTTTCATCGTGAACATTACTCGTTTGTGGTTGATGCTGACTATCTTCATATTAGACTACTGTGGAATTTGTGCACATTAAAATATTGAATATAAACAAATAGTTATGAAGATTGCGCTATTTACGGTTTCAGCTTGGCAGAACGCGATTTGCTTCACTTGATCTGTATCAAATCTCGCACCAGCAATACATCTAATGTATGACCATGCTGAATGAAACCAAATTGCTCGACACCGTTGCGCTTGCATCGACAAATGTAATACGCACCGTTGCGCGTGAAATTGCAGAGGCCGATGATAGGCCAAACAAAACTTTGCCCGGCGCGAATCTTGATCGCATGTTGCATGCGTCGCTGGGGCGCGTCACGCAGGGTTTGTCGCCAACCACACTGATTGGCGCATACATGGATTGGGCGATCCATCTCGCTACTTCGCCGTCGAAGCAACAGCAATTGACCGACAAGGCCCTACGTAAATGGCATCGCTTGATGTTGTATGCATTGGAGTCGGCTCGCGAATCTACGCGGTCCGATGGTTGCGGTTGTACGCCTTGTATTCAGCCTCTGGAACATGACAAACGTTTTGCCGATCCGTTGTGGCAGCAGCCGCCGTACAACCTGATTTACCAATCCTTCCTGCTGAACCAGCAATGGTGGCACAACGCCACCACCGATGTGCGCGGGGTGAGCGCGCATCACGAACACATGGTGAATTTCCTGGCGCGGCAATGGCTGGATATGTTTTCACCGTCGAATTTTTTGTTGACCAATCCAGAGTTGCAGCAAGTGACCTTGCAGCAAGGCGGCATGAATTTGGTCAACGGCATGGTGAATGGTTGGGCGGATCTGGAGCGGCAACAAGCAGGCAGATTGCCTGCGGGCGCGGAAAAATTTCGACCCGGCGAAACTATTGCGATAACCCCTGGCAAAGTGGTGATGCGTAACCGTTTGTGCGAACTGATTGAATACACGCCCTCTACTACCAGCGTCTATGCCGAGCCGGTGTTGATCGTGCCGTCGTGGATTATGAAATACTATATTCTCGATTTATCGCCGCAGAATTCGCTGGTGAAATATCTGGTCAGTCAAGGCCATCGGGTGTTCATGTTGTCGTGGAAAAATCCGGATCAAAACGACCGCGAGCTGGGAATGGATGATTACCTGCGTCTCGGCCCGTTAGCTGCCATCGATACGATAACCGACATCACCGGCAAACAAAAAATTCACGCAGCCGGTTATTGTTTGGGCGGCACGCTGTTAACCATAGCGGCGGCGAAATTGGCGCGGGAAAATGACAAACGTCTGAAATCTTTGTCGCTGCTCGCCGCGCAAGTGGACTTTGACGAACCGGGCGAATTGGGCTTGTTCATCGACGAAAGCCAGATCGCGCACCTTGACGACATCATGTGGGACCAGGGTTATCTCGAAGGCGGACAAATGGCAGCGTCGTTTCAGTTTCTCAATTCCAAAGATCTGGTCTGGTCAAAACTGGTGCGCGAATACCTGACGGGCACGCGCGATGCGCTAACTGATCTAGGGGCGTGGAACGCCGACGCCACGCGCCTGCCCTACCGTATGCACAGCGAATATTTGCGCCACTTATATTTGAATAACGAATTGGCCCACGGCGGTTACAAAGTCGAAGGCAAGCCGGTCGCGCTCACCGATATCCGCTTGCCAATATTTGCTGTGGGGACAGAACGCGATCACGTATCACCGTGGAAATCAGTTTACAAAATCCAGTTGCTCACCGATGCTGATATCACCTTTGCGCTGAGTAGCGGCGGCCATAACGTCGGCATCGTTAACCCACCTGGCCCTGCAGGCCACGCGTCCAGCTATTACCGCATGCTCACGCAAAAAGCCGAACAACGTTACACCGATCCCGACGCATGGCTGGCCAGCGCGAAAAAAACTGCTGGCTCGTGGTGGCCGGCATGGCAGGCGTGGCTGGCGCAGAAATCCGGTAAACGCATTGCCACGAATTCCGCGAACAAAATGGCAAAAAAATATCCGTCGCTCGGCGATGCGCCGGGTAGCTATGTGATGCAACGTTGATGTTGATGCAGGTGGGAAGTTAAGTTCCCTCCCCTTCAACTCTCGGCCACTTCACCCGAGGACAAGGGTGAGGGTTAGGGTGGGGATGGTTTCAATGTTATCAAACGCAACACCCATCCCCCTCCTAGCCTCCCCCTTGAAGGGGGAGGGACATTCACTTGTAACTGCAAATGAGTTTGGCTATAAACAAAGCGTCTACATGTATTTTTATCCAGCTAGATAGGACGTATCCATGAACATCGAAGAGCTCATGAAAGTAGCCAGCGCCATCGTCGCCAAGCAGAAAGGTGTGCTGGCGGCGGACGAAAGCAACCCCACGATCAAGAAACGCTTTGAATCGATCAAAGTAGAATCGACCGAAGAAAGTCGCCGCCGTTATCGCGAAATTCTTTTTACTGCCGAAGGAATAGAACGCTATATCGGCGGTGTGATTCTGTTCGACGAGACTTTGCGCCAGAGTGCGCGCGATAGCACGCCCTTCGCCAAATTGCTGGCAGGTCGCGGCATCATCCCCGGTATTAAAGTCGATCAAGGAGCGAAAGCGCTGGCGCTCTACCCCGGCGATAAAGTGACCGAGGGCCTTGATGGTCTGCGTGAACGGCTGCTTGAATACAAACAGCTTGGCGCACAGTTCGCCAAGTGGCGCGCGGTCATTGAAATCGACGAGCGCGAAATTCCCTCGCCCTTTGGCATATGCGCCAATGCGCACGCGCTGGCGCGTTACGCGGCACTGTGTCAGGAAGTCGGCCTGGTGCCGATAGTCGAACCGGAAGTGCTGATGGATGGTGGCCACGACATTGGGCGTTGCGAGGAGGTAACTGCACAAGCACTGGAAGCTGTGTTCACAGAGCTGGATGCCCACAGTGTGTTATTCGAAGGCATGTTGCTCAAGCCGAATATGGTGATAGCCGGCAAGAAGTGCGCGCGACAAAATAGCGTGCAAGAAGTAGCAGAAGCTACGCTACGCTGCTTAAAGCGTTATGTACCGGCTGCAGTGCCAGGTATCGTATTTTTGTCGGGCGGGCAAAGCGCAGAAGACGCTACTGATCATTTGAACGCAATGAATGCGATGGGCGCCCATCCGTGGCAAGTCAGCTTTTCTTATGGACGGGCATTGCAGGCACCAGTGCTTTCTGCATGGCAAGGGCAGGAAATCAATGTCGTCGCCGCACAAAAAGCCCTCGCGACACGCTGTCAACTGAATGGCTTGGCGCGCGAAGGAAGATACGCCAGAACGATGGAGAACACCGGAGGATTAGCTTAACGGTATTCGATTGGTTAGTGACGTGTCGCGGATATATTTTCCAGACTATGCTTTGCCGTATCCATCCACTGCGACGCAGCCTTGCTAAAGTTGGTTAACGTCATATTAGTCATATCCATAGCCATTTTCATCGTGTCTGGCGCTGCCTTCTCTGCTGGGATTGGGGCGGCTTTGCTTACCCGGCCGATAGCACGGTTTATCTTTTCTCCGGCGCTAATGCATTCATTTTTAACCTCTTCCGCCAGTTTGGTATTGACGTTATTACTAATAGAAAACATTTGCTGCCAATATTTTGTAGCACGCTCCGCGTTAGAGCGGATCAATTCCATCTGCAGTTGCGACAAGTCGGCAGGAGTACGCGCTTGTACTAAATCGCGCATGATTTTTTCGTTCTCCTCATGGGCTTCATGGGCGGAATGCATTTGCATTTCGCGCATGTGTTCAAGGCCTTCTACGACGGCATCCGTCAATTTGACTGCTGAATCGAAGCCGGTTTTACTCCATTGAAAAATATCCTCGGAACCCATCCCTGGCAAGGCGGGTTTCGTGGTGGAAGTGGTTTGATTATGTACAGGTTTTGCCTTACGGGCGGGTTTACGTTGTGGCATGACAGCCTCCTGATTATGTAGGGTTCGGTAAAAACCACTTCCAGTATAGTTGCCTTGATTCGGTCTCGCTTGATCTAGATCAAGCAGGCAGCAAGACAATTCATAAACTCGATGCTCCAGCACCGGCTTGTTAAAAGTAGCTCCCGTCAAATATACCGTTATTACGCAGCCTTCTTAGAATAATTTTTTTCATGCTGATTTTGGCAAACAACACAGCGCTTGGCTATGGGATAGGCTGTCAAGCGATCTATGCCGATCTCGGCACCGCAATCCGTGCAGGCACCGTAAAAGCCGCTTTCCATGCGCACCCTCGTCGCTTCAATGTCCTGCAGTTCCTGCTCGTAGTGGTTCATCATCGCTATATGTGTATCAGTAAGTGAAGCTGCGCTGGCTTCGTCGGCCAGATCCATTGTGCCGTCTGCCGATGCACGCGCGCCCCGCTCTGCCGATGCATTAGCTTGGCGTTGTTTAATTTCATCCCTTGACTTAGCTTCTAAGCAGCCAAGCAAACTACGAAATTTATCCAATTGTTTATCTGTAAAATTTGACATGGGTTTGCTCCTCACTATTTATTCTTTGTTTGCAAAAAAACCGGCGTCACACCGGCCCATCACAAACATTGAAGTTCATGTTTTTCTTAAATCACAGGTATTCATACCTAGCATGGAATAAAGCGGGCAAG
>JBEEJL010000128.1:0-2806 GCA_041169175.1 Pseudomonadota bacterium
CATCCAGCTCGTCCACCGTCACCAAATTGCCGATAAGAATATCGCCGAGCGTCATGACCTTGGCGTCTAACCCCATAGCGATCACCTCCACCACGATATCGCGATCCGTCACTATACCCACAGGAAGATGCTGGCCATCAACGTTGTCGATGACCACGACATCCCCCACATGCTGGTGCCGCATGAGCGTAGCCGCTCCGGTAATTGTAGTGTCGCGCGCGGCGAACACCACATTGCGGTTGCATAGGCTGCCGATGGGCATAACGCCTACTGCACCGTAATCTGCTTGGTCTTAGCCGCCAAGCTTTTTGGCAAAACCAATTCGAGAACGCCGTCGCTATATTTTGCATTGGCGGACTTGTCATCGACATCGTGCGCCAGAGTAAACGAACGCGCGACACTGCCGTAATAGCGTTCGCTATGTACGACTTTATTGTCTTTCTTCACGTCTTTTTCCCGCTTAACCTCAGCACTGATAGAAACCAAATTGCCATCAACGGAAACTTTTATATCTTCTTTTTTCACGCCGGGTATTTCTGCATGGATGGTGTAGGACGTGTCATTTTCCGTGACGTCCAATTTCATGCGCATCTGTGTGGGTTGCGCACCCTCAAAGCTAATGGGCTTTAAAAAAAATCCTTTGAACAAGTCGTCGAATCTGTCTTCAAATGGGTCAAATACTGTCAAGTTTGCCATTGCCGTCTCCTTCATTTGTGCTGGTTGAAAAAACTACTTGGTTGCCGGTTAAAACTCGTCGTCTGGAAGTATCTTGCCGCCCTCTTGCAACAAATTGTCTAGCTCATCTGCATCTTCTTTCCAGTCCTCGGCTTCATTAACCGTTTGCATACTTTGCCGCTTGGCCTGTGAGTGCGGTTTCTCGGGTGTGTGCCTTTCCGCAGGATCTATCGGCGCGGTAAAGATATCTTCGTTAGCCGCTTGCGCTAGTTTTGGCGCGGCCTTTGTTCTGCTGCGCTGGCGCGCGGTTTGCTTTTCAGCCATCTGTGCTTTGGCGTGAGTGCCCGCTTTGACACGCTTGGAGGTAGCCGTTGCCGTGCAGGCAATGTGGTTGCGGATAGGTTGTACCATGGTCAACTCCTATATTGACGGGAAGCGCTAACCAGTCAGATTTACCAGTCGCCGCTATGCGGACTTACTGCCTACCTCACTTCGTGGCAATACGATGTTGCTTACAGAAAAATGATTACTAACATACCAATATGCTCGTAGCCATTCTTGTTCACACCTCTCGTGCTTCCGAAGAGTAAGCCTGGCGAAACCCCAAACCGAATCAGTGCTTCCCTTAAGCTCAGTATATAAATAGGCATTAGGCGAATATTGATCTATATCAATCAAGCTGAATTTCGCGGAGTTAATCAATTAGCGGCTGGACAACATACTAATTCCGAAGCAGAAACGCTCAGATGTAACACTCCCATCCATGCGTGGAGACATAGGATAAAAAATGAGGAACATTCATGTTGTGTACCATGGGCCGAATATCCGACGATACTAGTATGAAATTTTAAGTAAAGAAAATATTGATATGTATCAACATGCCGATTATGGCTTGATAGAGACTGAAAATAATTTTTGTGAGACAGCAAACTTATCACACTTGCATCTTTTTTAACTAACATAATTATTTGTTTATATTATGTTTTTTGACAACCGTCATAACGCAGCCAGACTGCTCGCAGAGCGCCTGTACGAATATCGCGGCTTGCACCCGTTGATATTGGCGATTCCGCGCGGCGCGGTACCAATGGGAAAAATTATTGCCGATGCGCTTGGTGGCGAACTCGATGTCGTGCTGACGCGTAAGCTGCGCGCCCCCGGCAATCCTGAATACGCGATTGGCGCAATTGATGAAGCCGGCTGGGCGTATATTTCAGAATACGCATCCGTAGCGGGCGCTACTCCCGGCTACATCGAACAGGAAAAATACACCCAACTCGACACCATACGTCGTCGTCGTAAGCAATACACACCAGTGCACCAAGCGGCTAATCCTGAGGGTCGCATCGTTATTGTGGTGGACGACGGTCTCGCCACCGGTGCCACCATGATCGCCGCACTGCATGCCTTGCGCGCACGCAAGCCGAAAGCTTTAATCTGTGCCGTGCCAGTGGCGCATCCGGAAACGCTGCAAAAAGTCGAGCCGTACGCAGATAAAATAATCTGCCTGCACTGTCCGCACAATTTTTACGCCGTCGGCCAGTTTTACCGCCAGTTTCCACAGGTGGAGGACAAAGAAGTTATTGAAATATTGCGTACAGAAGCCAAGGCGAATCCCTGAAGCAAGCAGGGATCGCCGTCTTTCACGCGCCGTAGTTAATTCTTTATCTAAAAACCAGAACCGGAATTTTAGAGTGCGTCAGCACATGGTTGGTCTGGCTGCCCAGTAACAATCCTTGCACGCCTCGATAGCCGTGCGATGCCATAGCTATCAGATCGCAGCCTTTTGAGTTCGCCGTCTTAGTGATTGCCTCCCACGGATGATCGTCCATCGCGCTGATGCATTCGCAGCTAACGCCTGCCGAACGCGCCATATCTTCAACTTTTGCCAAGCAGGCGGCTGCACGCAATTTGGAGTCGCGTTCATAGACTTCGCGCGTATCGCTCACCATTTCCACGCCGACCGAAAGTACATGGTACGGTTCAACCACATTTAATCCGACAACTTTAGCGTTGATAGATTTAGCAAATTGAAGCGATAATTTGACGGCTTTTTCAGACAGTGCCGAACCGTCGGTCGGTACCAGAATTGTCTTAAACATTATTACCTCCTTATAATTTATGTGATGAC
>JBEEJL010000129.1:0-3872 GCA_041169175.1 Pseudomonadota bacterium
ATTGGAAAAAATAAATAGCCTGATGTTCCACGGCACCATGTCCGGCCCGATGAGAGATTCGATCACCAAAGCAGTCAATGCAATCAGCGCTGACGATAAATTACAACGGGCGCAGACGGCATTTTTCCTGGCTGCTACTTCACCCGCTTATTTAGTGGAGCGCTAATCATGCACACAACCCGCAGAAAATTTCTTTTGAGCATGGGAGCCTTATGCGGAATCAGTACGCTGGATTATTTCGGCGCGCTCAACGTATTAGCGCAAACCAGCAGCAGCGATTACAAAGCCCTAGTGTGTATATTTTTAGAGGGCGGCAACGACGGCAATAATATGATTATTCCGGTCGATAGTCGCTACGCCGATTATGCGAAAATTCGTACGCTTGGCGACATAGGTTTACCCAAGCCTTCCGGCGCACAGTTGCTCAACCCTTTTGGCGGCGCCGCAGCACAATTCGGTTTGCATCCTGCGCTGGTCGATCTTGCACCACTTTATAATGCCGGAAAAATGGCGGCTTTATTTAACGTCGGCACCTTGATGCAGCCATTTAACTCAGTTGAAGCGTATAAAAATGCTCAACCCAATCAATTGCCCGCCAATCTATTCTCCCACTCAGACCAACAACAGCAATGGCAAAGCGGACAGGTCAGCGACTATGCCCGCACTGGCTGGGGCGGCCGCATCGCAGATAAATTCGGCGCGTTGAACGGCCCCGGTCCGATACCGATGATCATTTCTCCTACCGGTTCGTCTTTATTCATGTCCGGCGAAAATACCAATCCGTTGGCAATACCCTCAGAAGGCGGCTTTGGCATTAACGGCTTCGGTAACGGCCCGGGCAATTTTTATTCGCCGGCGCACGAAGCAAGATATAAGGCTTTACTCGAATTAATGGCGACTGATCGCGACACCGCGCTGATGCGCGGCGCTAGCAATATCGCTAAATCTTCGATTGATGCCAGCATCGCGATTAGCGATACGCTGACTAAAGCGGATGGCGTGGCCAGCCAGATTTTTAAGGCCGCCGGGGTTGCTACTGCAGACGGTTATTTTGGCCGCCAAATGTTACAAATTGCCAAAGTCATCGAAGGCAACGCCGCGCTGGGCTTGAAGCGGCAAATATTTTTTGTGCAACTAGGCGGATTCGATACGCATAACGATCATCTGGCTGGGCAACAAGCTTTATTTGCGCAACTCGGCCCGACACTCAAAGCGTTTCAGGATGTAATGGATAAAATCAACCTAGCCAATAACGTTACGACGTTTACCCAATCCGATTTTGCTCGCACGCTGCAGCCAGCAGCCGGCGGCGGCTCCGACCATGCCTGGGGTAATCATCATTTGATTATCGGCGGCGCGGTAAAGGGCGGCACTACTTACGGCACATTTCCGACCTTGGGTCTTGGCGCTAATAGCCCGGACGATGTGTCCGAAGAAGGTCGCTGGCTACCTACCACTTCTACCGATCAGTACGCCGCGACGCTGGTAAATTGGTTTGGTGTGTCCGCCAGTGATATGGCTTATATATTGCCTAACCTTGGTAATTTTAACAGTGCTAACCTGGGGTTTATGGCTTGATGGAGCAAAGTTTGCGCTAATTAGTTTTTACTTTGCTTGCACATCATGTCAAATTGCAACTGGCCAACCGAGCCTTCCATTATCGGCCGCATCTCTATTTTTTCTGCGTCGAGAATAATCGCTTCGATTAACTTATTATTTTCGCCAAAAGTTGAGCCCCGCAATACGCCCTGAGTTTTAGCGGCGCAATCCATTACGCGTTGCACGCGCTTATATTTGATCATGCGCCCCGACACCTCATCTTTTTCTTCGGGTCGCTCAAACTCCACGCGTTCCCAAAAGATAACTTTGCCGCTGTTTTGCACTACGCTGCTCTGATCAATAGCGATAAATACGTTTTTTTCTTGTGGATTCAGCACGAGCCAATCTTCCGCTGCCAGCAGCGTGCTCGACCAAGCTAAAATCATGAATAAAATTAAATTATTAATTAAAACAATTACTTGCATGTTTATTGCTCAACCAAAGAAATATGGGATAAAATCCCTTTATGAATTTTCGAACTTGTTTATGTGATACACGTCACATAAAACGTCAATAGTAGCTTTATCTCAATTCCGCTCAATAGCAAGTTAGTCAACGATTTTCCGTATCACGCAGCACTCGTACCAGTGCACAACAATAGCAGTTAACAATATCCCCGCCGTTTTTTGGCCCTTTTTCACTCATTCCACAATGAGGTGTTGTATGAAAAAATATTTACTTTATTGCTTCACTTTTTTCGCCATAGGACTCAGTGCCTGCTCCGATTCGGGCAACAGTCCCGCTGAAAAATTGGGTGCCAACAACAACCCTTCTGTGCCGAGCGCCGCGCCTGGCGATGCGCCGACATCACTACCCACTGCCGCGCCTACTGCCGCGCCTACTGCTGCGCCAGTAATAGAGCCAACCAATACACCGCCTACTACGCCATCTTCGACGCCTTTGCCAACAGCTGCGCCAAGCGGTATCCCGACAACTGGACCAACTGTAACACCAGGTACCAAGCCAACTGCAGCGCCGACTACCTCTCCAACGATTTCGCCAACCACCGCGCCGACAGTTAAACCCACTGCGCCTGGTGCAACACCTGTACCGACGACCGCACCAACCACTGCACCCGTGCCGACTGCGACACCGACACCGGTGAGCCAGCCCAGCGCTGCTGACTCAACCCGCTTCCTGGAGCAATCGAGTTTTGGCCCGACTGAGGCAACTATCGCTGAAGTGCGTCAAAAAGGTTTTGATACATTCCTCAATGAGCAATTCGCCGCCAAGGGCATCGGCTATGAAAATTTACCCAATGCGCTCGACCCGGTAACCGCCGCAGGCGAAATACCGGCAAACTGTATTTACCAGCAGGACAACCCCGGTAGCGCATCGAGCCAATGCTCGCGTGATAATTTTTCCACCTACCCCGTACAAGCGCGTTTTTTCCAGAATGCGATGAACAGTAACGATCAATTGCGTCAACGCGTTGCCTGGAGTCTGAACCAATTATTAGTAGTATCGAGTTTCGAGTTATTTCAGGCTTACATGATGCAAGCGTATCAACGCATTTTATTCGACAACGCGTTCGGCAATTATCGCGATATTCTTTACAAAGTCACCGTCAGCCCAGGCATGGGTCAATATTTGAATATGGTGAACAGCGACAAACCCGACGGCATACGTCGGCCGAATGAAAATTATGCGCGTGAATTGTTGCAATTATTTTCTATTGGCAAAGTAAAGCTCAATCCCGACGGGACGCCGGTATTGGTAAATGGTGCGCAGGTACCGACTTATGGCCAGGCAGAAATCGAAGGTTTCGCCTACACTTTCACTGGTTGGACCTACCCGCCGATGCCGAATAAAAAGTCGGTGTTTTTTTCGCCGCGTTATTTTGTTGGCGATATGGTCGCTATCCCGGCGCACCACGCGACAAACAGCAAAAAACTGTTGGACGGCGTGACCTTGCCGGCAAACCAGACGCCGGAAAAAGACCTGAACGATGCCATCGATAATGTGTTCAACCATCCGAACGTTGGCCCATTCGTCGGTAAATTTTTAATCCAGCAATTGGTGACGAGCAACCCCACACCGGAATATGTGGGCCGCATCACCAGCGTTTTTAATAACAACGGCAAGGGTGTGCGCGGCGATATGAAGGCGGTCATTCGCGCTATTCTGCTCGACCCGGAAGCGCGCGGCGACAGTAAAACCGATCCGCGTTACGGCCATTTGAAAGAGCCGGTGCTTTACACCTTGAATATTCTACGCGCGATGAACGGTAAAACAGATGGCAATGTCATCCGCTATTTCAATCTGATTATGGG
>JBEEJL010000130.1:0-2663 GCA_041169175.1 Pseudomonadota bacterium
TGCATTCGATGCGACCCATGGATTTGAAACCATGCGCATGTCGTTTATTGTGAACCGACCCAAAGCCGAACCCGGTTTCGGCGTGAGCAGACAAGAAGTGAATGGCAGAAATATTCGTTACACCATACACAGTTATGCCACCGATAAGCCCGTCGGTAGTCGTTATTAACTATTTGATTTAATTAAACAATTTTAATGTGCTCTGCAGAAATAAAATCGCTCACTATGAATACCGATTCGGTGAATTTGGCTGAGCTATATGAGCAAACTGGCATAGCGCCTTTACTCGCAGAATTAGATCGCGAGTTGATTGGATTAGCGCCGGTAAAAACGCGCATCCGCGAGATCGCGGCGTTTTTGTTGATGGAAAAAGCGCGCGCGCAATTCGGCATTGCCTCCGGCGCGCCGTCATTGCACATGAGTTTCACTGGTAATCCCGGCACCGGTAAAACCACGGTCGCGTTACGCATGGCAGAAATTTTGCATCGCTTGGGTTATGTGCGCAAAGGCCATTTAGTCGCCGTCACGCGTGACGATTTAGTCGGCCAATACATCGGCCACACCGCGCCGAAGACCAAAGAGATTTTGAAAAAAGCCATGGGCGGCGTGCTGTTTATCGACGAGGCTTATTATTTGTATCGCCCGGAAAACGAGCGCGACTACGGCCAGGAAGCGATAGAGATTTTATTGCAAATCATGGAAAACCAGCGCGATGATTTAGTTGTCATTGTTGCGGGTTATAAAGATCGCATGGATACCTTTTTCAAAAGCAATCCGGGCATGTCGTCGCGCATCGCGCATCATATTGATTTCCCCGATTATGCTGCCGATGAGTTATTACAAATCGCCGATCTGATGTTAGGTAATATGCAATTCAAACTGAGTGCTGAAGCAACAGCGGTGTTGCGCGAATATATCGTGCTCCGTATGCAGCAACCGCACTTCGCCAACGCGCGCTCGATGCGTAATGCACTGGACCGCGCGCGCTTACGCGCGGCGAATCGCTTATTCAGTACAATGGGTAAAAATGTCGGCAAAGAAGCATTGATGACTTTGGAAGCGGAAGACATCCGAGCCAGCAGAGTGTTTTCTGATAAAGGTTCTCAGTAAGTTATTTATATTAAAAATGTAATGATTTAGTTCGAGATCTAAGCAATGCGCTTTTAAAATACTGGCGCGCGGACAAAAAAATAACGACGCCGCATAGTAGTCCCTATGTAAGGAGTTATTTTTTGTTCGCAACGACGTATTGCGAGGATATCGGACTAAAGCATGAGGAGCTTAAGATGCAACAAGGTCGGACCAACGTCAATAAGTTTATTACGGAACAATTGCGCACCAACCCTTCTCTCGGGAGCGATTTCGGTCTATTGGTCAGCGACATCGTGCGTTCGTGCAAAGCGATTTCGCAAGCAGCAGCGAAAGGTGCACTGGCCGGCATGCTGGGCAGCAACGACAGCGACAACGTGCAAGGTGAAACACAAAAAAAACTTGATGTGATGGCGAACGACGCATTCATCCATCATTGCGAATGGGGCGGACATCTGGCTGGCATGGTGTCTGAGGAACTCGAAGCGCCGTACAAAATTCCCGACGAATTCCCACGCGGCCGCTATTTACTCTTGTTCGATCCGCTCGATGGCTCGTCCAACACCGATGTCAATCTTTCCGTCGGCAGTATTTTTTCAGTGCTACGCGCACCGGCTGGCCTTGATCATCCAAAGCCGGATGATTTTCTGCAGGCGGGCACGGAGCAAGTGCTTGCGGGATACGCGATTTACGGGCCATCAACCATGCTGGTGCTGACCACCGGAACGGGTGTATATGGTTTCACGCTCGATCGCGAGTTGGGCGAATTCATGCTCACGCATCCAAATCTACAAATTCCCGCTGACACGCACGAGTTCGCCATCAACGCCTCGAACGAACGCTTCTGGGAAACGCCAGTGAAGCGCTACGTGGAAGAATGCCTCGCCGGGAAAACCGGCGCGCGCGGCGAAGATTTCAATATGCGCTGGATCGCCTCTCTCGTCGCTGAAGTACATCGCATCCTGATGCGCGGCGGTGTATTCATGTATCCAAAAGACAGCAAGGACCCAGCCAAATCGGGTCGCTTGCGTTTGATGTATGAGGCGAATCCGATGGCGATGATTGTCGAGCAAGCAGGCGGCGCTGCATCAACCGGACACAAACGCATCATCGAAATAAAACCTGCTGCGATACACGAACGCGTGCCGCTGATTCTCGGCTCGCGCAACGAAGTCGAGCGCATAGTGCGTTACCATCTGGAACATGCTGAAGGACGCGATGAAGAGTTTTCTTCGCCGCTATTCAATACCAGATCGTTATTTATGACTCATTAAATTATTTAATTAAATCAAATACTTACAACAGGAATAAAAATGTCCGTCAGACACCCCATCATCGTCATTACCGGCTCATCCGGCGCGGGCACATCGTCAGTCACCAAAACATTTCAACATATTTTCCGCCGCGAAAAAATCAATGCTGGCATTATCGAAGGCGATTCATTTCATCGCTACAACCGCGCCGAAATGAAAATTAAAATGGCCGAAGCAGTGAAATCCGGCAATGATGAATTCAGTCACTTCGGCCCTGAGGCTAATATATTTTCTGAATTAGAAAAATTATTTCGCCAATAC
>JBEEJL010000131.1:0-4147 GCA_041169175.1 Pseudomonadota bacterium
CTCCCCTTGAAGGGGAGGGGACGGTCGAAATTACATTGCGTGAATTTTAAGATTCACACATCAACCTTACTTCAAAACGGCTTCGCTACCACCAACCACACTATCCCCACCAATACCGGCAGCGCGGGAATCTCATTCAGCCAGCGATAAAAAACGTGGCTGTGTTTATTTCTATCGTGTTTGAAATCGAGCATCAACTTGCCGAGATAAATATGATGCGCGACTAAAATCAACACGAGAAATAATTTTGCGTGCATCCATTTGCCGGTGATGCCGTAGCCTTGCCACAGCCATAAACCGAAAATAATCGTGAGTATCGCGCTCGGGGTCATGATGCCGAAAAATAATTTGCGTTCCATGATTTTGAAACGCTCAAGGCTGACCGTATCGGTCGCTTGCGTGTGATACACGTAGAGACGCGGCAAATAAAATAATCCGGCGAACCAGGCGACCATGAATACGATGTGGGCTACTTTTATGTATTGCATAAAACCTCAATATAATCAAATACTTATTATTTAAGCAATCTTTTGCGTATGAGCACTAAGGCGATGTAAAAACCGACAATGCCATAGGCGAGTAACACGAACACATGCAGCAAAATATTCTGCGGCACTTGGCCGATGATCAACGGTCTTGCTAATTCAATCGCGTGGGTCAGTGGTAAAAATTGCGCGACGGTTTGCAGCACGCCGGGTAATTGATCGACTGGAAAAAATACGCCGCATAGTAATGTCATCGGCGTAACCACCAAGGTAAAGTAGAACATAAAGAAATCGTAGCTGGGCGACAAGGCCGTCATGATCAATCCCATGCCAGAAAAACAAATACCGATCAACAAGGCCAGCAACGGAATCCATAAGGTCAACGGTGAATGCGTGAGGCCCAAAATCCAAATCACCAGCAGAATCGCCGTGCCTGAGAGCACGCTTTTGCTCGCTGCCCAAATCCATTCAGCCAACACGACATCGTCGAGCATCAACGGCGCGTTCATGATGGCTTCCCAACTTTTTTGCACATGCATGCGCGAGAAGGCGGAATACAACGCCTCGAAGCTGGCGCTGTTCATGGTGCTGTAGCAAATCGTGCCTGCGGCGAGAAAGGTGATGTACGACATGCCATTTATTTGCGGCAACAGCGCGCCGAGGCCGTAACCCAGGCCGAACATATAGATCATCGGGTCGGCTAGATTGCCGAGCACGGAGGGAATGGCGAGTTTTTTCCACACCATATAGTTGCGCCGCCACACCGGCCAGAAGCGCAAACTTAATTGTGGCAATTGGTAAAAAGAAGTTTTCATTTTAGTCGCGTAACTCGCGGCCGGTGAGTTTGAGGAATACGTCTTCCAAGTTCGCCGCCCGATGCAAATAACGTAATTCGTTTTGCGCGGATAAATTATCCAGCAAGGGTTTGGCATCATGCGCATAACAGAACGCCGTCTCGCCGGTAATCTCGGCGCGCTCGGACATACTCTTGCCGCTACGCTCGACCCAGTCGGTCACACTATCGCCATACACTTCGACTACATGCGGCTCGATGTGTTGCGCGATCAAATCGCGCGGCGCGCCTTGCGCGATGGCTTTGCCGTGGTCGAGAATCATCACGCGGTTGCACAGTCTTTCCGCTTCTTCCATAAAATGCGTAGTGAGCAAAATGGTTTTGCCTTGATTCAGTAATTTACGCAGGCGCTCCCAAATCACATGACGCGCTTGCGGGTCGAGGCCGGTGGTCGGCTCATCGAGAAAAACCAAATCGGGATCGTTGATCAGCGCGCGCGCCAAGGTCAGACGCCGCTTCATGCCGCCGGACAGGGTCATAGTTTTGCTTTTCGCGCGCTGGGTGAGTCCGGCGAATTCGAGCAACAGCGGAATACGCTCGCGTATTAATTTATCCGGCATGCCGAAATAGCGACCGAACACGAGCAAGTTTTCTTCGACGGAAAAATCCGGATCAAGGCTATCCATTTGCGGCACGACGCCGACTTTCAAGCGTGCCGGTCGGCCTTCGCGCGGCAATGGACGATGCAGCAAGCTGATGTCACCGCCGTCAGGATCGATCAAGCCTAACGCTAATCTCAATGTCGTGGTCTTGCCCGCGCCATTCGGCCCGAGCAAACCGAAACACTCGCCTGGCTGCAACGCAAAACTGATGCCATCAACGACATCAACCTCGCCGTAACGCTTGCGCAGTTGATTAACGCTCAGAACTGACATAGCTTGCTGACGAAATGATGGATGTGATGCAAACGTCGATGAAAAAAATGATCGGCGCCGGGTATTGTAATAATCGCCAACTCTTGCGGCCGCGCCCAGTCGAGAATATTTTTGTACGGCACGGTTTCATCCAACTCGCCGTGAATCACGATGGTGTTTTTTTCTACTTCACCAACCGGGAAAGTTTCCACTGCGGGAGCTATCATAACTAATTGATTTATTTGAATTTTTTTGCATATCTGCGCAGCAATAAATCCACCGAAGGAAAAGCCTGCTGAATAGACCGGCAAATCACCGAATTGTTTTTCTGCGTAGGCGTGAACGGCGAGCATGTCATCGACTTCGCCGCGACCTTCATCATATTGGCCTTCGCTCGCCCCGACGCCGCGGAAGTTTGGCCGTAGCGCGACGCAATTTAATTCAAAAAAAGTTTTCGCCAAGGTTTGCGCGACTTTGTTATCCAGCGTGCCGCCGTAGAGGGGATGCGGATGCGCGATCAGTGCGATGGCGCGACGTGATGGTCCGGGATCGTTAACGACGACTTCGAGTTTCCCTGCCGGGCCGTCGAGTAAAATTTTTTCCGCTTGCATCGCGCTCAAATTTTTAATCTTTCTACGATGCGGCCATGCTGAATATGTTCGCTGATGATTTCATCGATGTCTTCTTTATCGATATAGGTGTACCAGGTTTCTTCCGGATAAACGACGATGACCGGGCCTTTATCGCAGCGATCAAGACAACCTGCGCTGTTGATGCGCACTTTGCCTTCACCGCTCAGCTTGAGCGATTTAATTTTGTCTTTGGCGTAGCCGCGCATGGCTTCTGCGCCGCGATCGTTGCAACAGGCTTCGCCGTCTTTGCGTTGATTGACGCAAAAAAATACGTGGTGCTTATAAAAACTCACAATGAAGACCCGAAAATGAAAACAATCTCATTATACGCTGTCAAAAAATAAGATCTGCAGTGCATTGAAAAACGTAGCGAGCTGGCCGAGTTTGCGTTGAGGAGCGGAAACGTACAGCAAGTACGTTGAGCACCGGAGAGTCAAAATCGGCCGGCGCAGTAGTTTTGCAATGTACTGCTAACGCGTATCGGGCCAATGCTCTTGTCGCCGGTGGGCGTAAATTAAATAGACAAGCGCCGCTATTGGCCACGCTTCGTTAATAAATTGCGTAAGGCTGGTGAAGTTGAGTAATTGTCCGTAGGGCCATTTGAACACGCGCAAAATTTCACTCGGGCTGTCGTAAATCGCTGCAAGCTTGGACATCACGCCGCCGGCGAGAATAATCAGCCCTGCGACAATCAAACGCTGACGCCGACGCAGCGAAGAAAAAATCAGCAGCAACACCACGCCTCCAGCTAAACCGGCAACCGTCTCGCGCCCGAACCAATGGGGAATCAGTGGTTCTTTCAACAACAGCACTGCCGCCACGGTTTTAATGATCAAGGCCAAGGCTAACACGCCGACGGCAAACCACGCCGGCTTGAGCGCACGCTGGACTAGCAAAGAAATAAACAAGGCAATACCGCAAAAATTCAGCGCCATGCCGGCGGCTTGCGGTATCCAGAATGCGGCCGCGTCAGCACGGTGATTCCACGGTTCGAGCAACATATTAATCACATTGCCCGCACCTAAAAATGGAATCGATGGATTCAGCTGCGTAATAAACCATAATGCCAATAATAGTTGGCCCAGATTGGCCAGACGGCCTCTGATAAAAATGCGGTCGCGCAAGTTGCTGATAATCTCGAGCTGCGGCGTCCAGGCAAACCAGGCGGTCAGCGCGACACCGATGAGGGTGCCGCCGGTGTTCGCGAGCAAATCCACCATCGAGGAAATACGCGTGGGCAGAAATTGCTGCGCCATCTCCATAGCTAAACTCAAAACAAAACCCGCCAGCACAGAAAAAAAAGCGGCCGGCTTAGGGCCGATG
>JBEEJL010000132.1:0-3490 GCA_041169175.1 Pseudomonadota bacterium
CTAAAATTTTTACTGCCGCCATTCGAGGCCAAACAAAAGCTCAAAGTCCACGTCATATCCGCTGGAACCGGTAAAGCCATCAAGTTGGGCGAAAACGGTGATGTGGATGCGATACTGGTGCACAGCCGACCCGATGAAGATAAATTTATCGACTCAGGCTATGGCGTGGATCGACGCGACGTTATGTATAACGATTTCATTATTGTTGGACCCGACACCGACCCGGCAAAAATCCGTGGCGCGAAAGATGCGGTGGAGGCGATGAAAAAAATCCACGACAACAAATCACTGTTTATCTCTCGCGGCGACGATTCGGGCACGCACAAAATGGAAAAGCGCCTATGGAATCTCGCTGCATTACAGCCGCAAAACCCGTGGTATCTTTCTGTTGGGCAAGGCATGGGCGAAGTGTTGAGCATGGCCTCATCCAAGCAGGCCTACACTTTAGCTGATCGCGGCACCTACATTTCATTTCGTCAACGCACACAGCTCGAGTTGCTGGTGGCGGGAGATCCGCGTATCAATAATCCGTACGGCATCATGGCCGTGAATCCTAAGCGCCACCCCGGGATAAATTACGCTGGTGCGCAAGCGCTGATCAACTGGATAACCTCGCCCGAAGGCCAACAACGCATCGCCCAATTCAAGCTAAACGGCGAGCAATTGTTTTTCCCCAATGGCGACGCCATGGTTAAGCCTAACGTCAGCATCTTGCCTGTGGCAAAATAGCGCCACCACTTTCAGGAAAACTTCATGGATTTGATTAACGCCATCCACGATGCGCTCACGTTGTTGCTGTCCGGCAACGCGGAATTGTGGCGGATTATTTATATCTCGCTGCGTGTATCGCTGCTGGCATTGTTGCTGGCCGCGCCGTTTGCAGTGGCGCTGGGATTTTTTCTCGCCACCAGCAATTTTTTCGGTCGTCGCATTCTTGTGGTGGTGCTGCAAAGCTTGCTATCGTTTCCGACCGTGGTGGTCGGCCTGATCCTTTATTTACTGCTTACACGTAATGGCCCACTGGGCCATTTCAGCCTGCTATTTACTCAAGATGCCATGATCCTCGGCCAAGCCATCATCGCTTTCCCGGTGCTGGCGGCATTCACACTCACTGCTGTGCAAGCCACCGATCAACGCGTGCGCGAAACCGCAATGAGTCTCGGCGCATCGCGTTGGCGCGCCATGCTAACGACATTGCGCGAAGTACGCTTCGCCTTGATGGCGGGTTTATTCAACGGTTTTGGTCGCGTCATTTCCGAAGTCGGCTGCGCCATGATGGTCGGCGGTAACATCGCCGGTGTCACGCGCAACATCACCACTGCCATCACGCTCGAAACCGGCAAAGGCGATTTTGCCCAAGGCATCGCGCTCGGCGTCGTGTTGATGTTGCTCGCCGTCAGCGTCAACATCGCGCTGGCGTTTGTGCAGGGAAAGGGAACGCCAAAATGAGCGACATTTTATTGTCCGTCGTCGGATTACAAAAAACATTTGGTAACCGCGATGTACTCGACCTCGACGCGCTGGCGTTCCATGCCGGCGAAAGTTATGTGCTTACCGGCGACAACGGCGCGGGTAAATCCACTTTGCTGCGCATCTTGGCCGGACTGGAAAAATCCGACGCCGGACAAATGCGTTACCTCAGCAACAGCATCGACCTAAAGAAATACCCGGATAAATTACGCCGCGAAATTATGTATGTGCATCAACATCCGTATTTGTTTGACACCTCGGTAGCAGAAAATATTGGTTATGGCTTAATGCTGCGCGGCGTCGCAAAAAAAGATCGCGAAGAAATAGTTAGCGAAGCCTTAGTCTGGTCGGGCATCACGCATTTGCGCAAAGTACCGCCGCAAAAACTCTCTGGCGGCGAAAAACAACGCGTCGCCCTCGCCCGCGCCAAAGTGCTCGACCCGAAAGTGATATTATTCGACGAACCGACGGCAAATCTCGACATCGACGGAAGACGCCAAGTGATTTGGCTACTGAATAAAATGGTGTCGGAAAAAAATTGCGTCGTTGTCGCCTGCCACGATCACGAAATTATTAATCTGCCGCATATGCAGCGATTGCATTTGCGCGAGGGGAAATTGGAAGAGCCGCAGGGAAAACAGAATAAATTGGTGTTTTGATTCTTGCTTTGACTGTTTGCCTAGCGCAATATTTAATTACAACTGTCCAACGCTTGTTCTCGAATAAGAAAAATTAAGTGGCGAGAATATTTACGCGGCCCTGGATTCGAATCACCACAAGACGCGCCGTGGTAAAATAATCAGATTATTCAATTATGATTATTTCGTAACGTAAACATGATTTCACTCACTGTCAACGGCGCACAACACCAATTCACGCAACAGCCCAACGTGGCGCAATTACTTGAGCAGCTTGCGCTCAAAGGTAAACGCCTTGCTGTGGAGCGTAATGGGGAGATTGTGCCGCGTAGTCGTTTTGCTGAGGAAATATTATCTGACGGCGACAAGCTGGAAATCGTGGTCGCGGTTGGCGGGGGCTGAGAAATGAATTTGAGAGACACCGATAATCTGCTAATCGCGGGGAAAACTTACACTTCCCGCCTGTTAGTCGGCACCGGTAAATATAAAGATTTCGCCGAAACCAAATTGGCGATAGACGCCAGCGGCACGCAAATTATTACGGTCGCGATTCGCCGCACTAACATCGGCCAGAATCCGAACGAGCCGAGTTTGCTCGATGTGTTACCTCCATCACATTACACCTTGCTGCCAAACACGGCTGGCTGCTATAGCGCCGACGATGCGGTGCGTACTTTGCGCCTTGCGCGCGAATTACTCGATGGCCACAAACTGGTGAAGCTGGAAGTATTGGGCGATGCGAAAACTTTATTTCCGAACATGCCGGAAACTTTAGTCGCAGCGAAGACTTTGGTGAAAGACGGTTTCGACGTGATGGTGTATTGCAGTGACGATCCGATCATGGCGAAGCAACTGGAAGAGATGGGTTGCGTGGCAGTGATGCCGCTCGCTTCGCTGATTGGTTCCGGCATGGGCATTTTGAATCCGTGGAATTTGCAATTGATTATCGAGAGCGCGAAAGTGCCGGTGATTGTCGATGCGGGTGTCGGCACGGCGAGTGATGCGGCGATTGCGATGGAGCTGGGTTGCGCTGGCGTATTGATGAATACGGCGATTGCAGCAGCGAAAAATCCAGTGTTAATGGCGAGTGCGATGCGCAAAGGTGTGGAAGCCGGGCGTGAAGCCTTTCTCGCCGGACGCATGGCAAAGAAATTTTATGGCGCATCGCCAAGCTCGCCGACCGGCGGCATGATAGGGTCAAAATAAATCTCATGCCTGAAATGAATCACGCTCACATCCGCAGTTATGTTTTACGCCAAGGCCGCGTGTCGAATGCGCAAGGTCGCGCGGTGGAAAATTTGTTGCCGAAATTCGGTATTGCGCATTCAAAGCAACTTATTGATTATATTGAACTATTTTCACGTTCTGCGCCGACGATTTTG
>JBEEJL010000133.1:0-3008 GCA_041169175.1 Pseudomonadota bacterium
GATATATTTCTTAATATAATCATATAGTTATATAAATAAATCAAGTGGCTATTTGTTTTACTAATGCAGGCCCGCGATAAATCAATCCGCTGTAAATCTGCACCAGACTCGCACCTGCAGCCATTTTTTTATGCGCATCCTCGGCAGAAAAAATGCCGCCTACGCCAATAATCGCCACGCGGCCTTGCAAATGTTTGGTTAACTCGCGAATCACGGCTGTGGATTTTTCCATCACCGGCGCGCCGGATAGTCCGCCAGCTTCGTTACCGTGCGGTAGATTTTCTACGCCCTGTCGATCCAAGGTGGTGTTGGTAGCAATCACAGCTTCAATGCCATGTTCGATTAATAGCGCAGCGATTTGTTCAATTTGTTCCGTTGTTAAATCTGGCGCAATTTTTAGCGCCAGCGGAATTTTTTTGCCGTGTTGTTGCGCCAGTTGCGCGCGCGCTTGCGTGAGCGTGCGCAACAAGTCCTGCAGCGCGTCGCCATCCTGCAACTGACGCAGGTTTTTGGTGTTGGGCGAAGAGATATTTACCGTGACGTAGCTGGCGTATTCATACACGGCGCGCAGACAGGTCACATAATCATCCACGGCTTTTTCTATCGGCGTGTCGGCGTTCTTGCCGATGTTAATGCCGAGGATGCCGCGATACTTTGCACGCTTAACATTGGCGATGAGCTTTTCCACGCCGTCATTATTAAAGCCCATGCGATTGATAATGCCGTTGGCTTCAGTGATGCGGAACATACGCGGCTTGGCGTTGCCCGGCTGCGCGCGCGGTGTGATAGTGCCGATTTCGATATGGCCGAAGCCCATCGCGGCCAGTGCATCGATGTAATCGCCGTTTTTATCCAGCCCGGCAGCGAGGCCGACTCGGTTGGGAAAGGTGAGTCCCATGACTTGCACCGGTTTAGGTGCAATCTTGTTGGCATATAATCGAGCAAGGCCGAGGCTTTCCAAACGTTTGAGCGAATTCAACGACAAGTGGTGCGCGGTTTCCGCGTCGAGAGAAAACAACAGGGGGCGCAGCAGGGAATACATCATATAGTCTTTGCGGGAATAAGCATCCGCAAAATATTTTTTGCCGGAGCGAGTCGAATAATTATTCTGTAGCCGGTTTGGCTTCCAACAATTGCCATTCGCCGTTTTGCAAACCTTCGAGGGGGCGATAGTTGGTTTTGTAATTCATTTTGCGGCTTTGCTCAATCCAGTAACCGAGATAAATATAGTCGAGCTTGAGACGACGCGCTTCTTCAATTTGCCACAATACATTATAAGTACCGTAGCTAGTATCGGGATTGCTGGTGTCAAAAAAGGTATAGACCGATGACAGGCCATCGTCGAGCTCGTCAATGATGCTGACCATTTTCAACACGCCATCTTCGCGGAATTCTACTTGGTACGACGATACGTTGCTCTGTAACAAAAAGTGGCTGTATTGTTCGCGGCTGTCTTGATCCATACCGCCGCCCGCATGACGCGATGCTTGATAATGACGATACAACGCGTAATGTTCAGGGTTAAATTTCAGGTCCATCAGATGGACGGTGAGATTGGCGTGCAGTTTCCATGCACGCTTTTGCGAGCGATTGGGCGTGAATTGATCGACGATTACGCGCACCGGCACGCAAGCGCGACAGTGATCGCAATAGGGCCGATAAGTAAACGCGCCGCTGCGACGAAAGCCCGCGTTAACCAGCGCGCTATACACACGCGTGTCGATTAAATAACTCGGTGTCGCCACTTGCGAGCGCGCGAGTTTGCCCGGCAAGTAGCTGCACGGATACGGCGCGGTAGCATAAAACTGCAATTCGGCAAACGGCATGTCGTTCATTTTTGACATGGAATTTTTCTCGCGTCTTGATTGGTAATTAGTTTACACCAGAAGTCGATTCGACTCGAATCACCACGTCGGACCATTTTTTTGGCGCTTGCAATTCTTTGCATAAATTATTGATTATATTGATAAATTCTTTGCGCGGAATTTCTCGTGCGCCGAGAGATGCGAGATGTGAGGTGCTCATCTGACAATCGATTAAACCGAAATTCTGCACGACCAATTGTTGCGCTAAATGTGCCAAGGCAATTTTAGAGGCGTCCGTTTCGCGTGCGAACATTGATTCGCCATAAAACATTTTACCGACGGCTACGCCATATAATCCGCCTGCGAGGCGGCCGTCTATCCAGGTCTCGACACTGTGCGCATAACCGAGTTCGTGTAGCGCGCAATAGGCCTCCATCATCTCGGGCGAAATCCAGGTGCCGCCTTGGCCGTCGCGCGGCTCTGAGCAGGCCAACATCACGTCGCGGAAAGACGTATCGAAACGTACTTCATATTCTTTGTTGCGCAAAGTTTTTGCCAGCGAGCGCGAAGGCTTAAATTCCTGCGGCACCAACACCATGCGCGGATTCGGGCTCCACCACATAATTTGTTGACCCTCCGAATACCAGGGAAAAATACCGCGCGAATAAGCATCGAGCAAACGTTGTGGGGATAAATCTGCGCCTGCCGCGAGCAAACCGTTGGGCGATTGCAGTGCGCTTTCAACCGGAGGAAATGGAGCGTTTTTTTGCAGCCAGGGAATCACAGAATAATTAACACTGAATTTGTTGTTTACAGAAATTCGTCAATTCTGTGACGGTTGCGGCAGACGCGACGGTTTTTTGCGCTTTACCGCCGTGTTCCATATTGAGCTTGAATTCAAATTTGCGGAAAAATTCATTAAACATTTCCCCGCCGAATGTTCCAACGGCGATCAAGCCATCTGTCGCCGCATCGTATTCGAGTAATATCGCCGCCAGTGGTTGCGGCGCAGGGCCGTTGATCACTTTCGCACCGGCAGCGGGATCGTATTCGCTATGCTCGGAGCAGCAATGAATAATATTCTCGCGCGACGCGTGGTCGGATTTTTTATCGCGAAAGCTGATGAAGGTGAGTTGCTTGGTCGGGTAGTTCAAGCGGTGCGCGCATATCGCCGAGTACGCGACGATGGTTTTTTTTGCGCCG
>JBEEJL010000134.1:0-3871 GCA_041169175.1 Pseudomonadota bacterium
CAATGATGCAGCCAGCCGGATTTATCCAAGCGCCAATGCGCGGGGGCTGCGCCGCCTGCCTCCACATAGGCGCTGTATTGTTTATTGGTAATCGGCGTCAAGTCGATTTCAAATGGTGATAAAACAATTTCGTGGCCGTGTAATTCGTTATCAAATGCAAATCCATCTTTTGGCGGCATGCCAAGAAAAAACTTTCCGCCATTTAAGGCAATCGTGCCGGCTTTTCCCGTTGGATGGGTGCGCCAAGCTGGCTTGCCATGCATGTGCAAAGTTTGACGCATATAGGTGAGTGCTTCGGCGTGCATAAGTTCGTGGAACAAACCGAGACGGAAAAAATATAAGCCTTCATCTGTTCTTTGCGCGGCAGCTAGTTTTTGCAACACATCATTTTGCACGTCGCGTCGATAATCGTGGATAGTCTGTTGCTCCGGCAGTTGAAGATGCCAGCGTGCGGCGTGGGCAATTTTATTCGAGTCGAATAGATCGTCAGCTTGCTCCATCATGGAAGAGAAGGTGGCGACGGCATCTACCCCCGGCTCGCTGTGTACGTCGCGCAAAATCCACCATTCGTAAAACCAGGCAATGTGGCCGTATTCCCATAACGGTAAATTTATTCCATCGTGCTTAGGCGTCTGCCATTGATGTGCCGCTAGATCGGCGAGCGTGTCCCATGTAAACTCACGCACATATTCGAGAGCCGAGGCGATGGCTCTTTTGTCCATATGTCTGGCGGCGATGCCTTGATCCCACACTATGCTTACTCCCAAGAAAAGTATTGTCCTTGTTAGCCCGGCGCTGAAAAAAGCCAATAATGGTAATTGGCAGACGGCGTATCGCTGGTCGCGTTTTCTCGCTCCGTACTACAAGGTTTCTATTGTGCCTGATTGGCGCGAAACTGGCGACAGGCCCGATGTCATGATCGCTTTGCATGCGCGTCGCTCGGCGGAGTCGATTGAAAGTTTCGCCAAAGCTTGTCCAGACAAGCCGTTGATTGTTGTGTTGACGGGAACGGATTTGTATCAGGATATTCGTCACGATGCCTCTGCCAAACGTTCACTCGAACTTGCAACCCATCTGGTCGTTTTACAGGACGAGGGTTTGCATGAGTTGACTGAAGCGCAACAAAAGAAATGCCGCGTGATTTATCAATCGGCGCGCGAGCTTACACCTGTTACAACGACACAAAAAAACTTTGATGTGATTTTGGTCGGGCATATGCGTGAGGTGAAAGATCCGCTGACGCCAATGCGTGCTT
Organism: Pseudomonadota bacterium; assembly: GCA_041169175.1. Taxonomy (GTDB): domain Bacteria; phylum Pseudomonadota; class Gammaproteobacteria; order Burkholderiales; family JBEEJL01; genus JBEEJL01. The sequence goes on from JBEEJL010000134.1 coordinate 1,256, forward strand.
TGTCGTTATTGCCCGAAACATCGCTTGTCCGATTGCTTCATATAGGTAACGCGCAAGAAGAAAAATTGCGTAATGCGGCTACACAGTTAGAAAAAAATAATCTCCGTTACATTTGGCTGCGCGAGCTGACGCACGCGCAAACGCGCCAACGCATCAAGCGCGCGAAGTTAATGGTGATTTCCAGTTTGATGGAAGGCGGCGCCAATGTCATCATCGAGGCAATTACTTCGGGGGTGCCAGTCATCGCCAGCCAAGTTTCAGGTAACGTCGGCATGTTAGGTCGTGATTACGCTGGCTATTTTCCGGTCGGCGAGAGTAAGGCTTTGGCTGCTTTGCTCGACCAAGCGGAACGCGAACCGAAGTTCCTCAAACAACTCAAACAACAATGCGAACGGCGAATGGTATTATTTACCCCTGAACGCGAAAACAACGCAGTTAACGCGCTGATTGATGATGCACTCGATACACGGAGAACCAAATGAATTCACCCACCGATTTGAAAATTAAACTCACATCACTGTCGCATGGCGGAGGCTGCGGCTGCAAAATCGCCCCTGGCGTTCTGTCAGAAATATTAAAAAAATCAATAGGTTACAAAGTGCCGAAAGAATTGTTGGTGGGCATCGAAACCAGCGATGATGCTGCTGTGTATTTGCTCAATGAAAACCAAGCTTTGATCGCGACTACCGATTTTTTCATGCCCATCGTTGATGATCCGTACGACTTCGGCCGCATCGCTGCGACCAACGCGATCTCGGATGTGTATGCAATGGGCGGCACGCCGATCATGGCGCTGGCGTTGGTCGGTATGCCGATTGATAAATTACCGATTGAGACCATCGGCAAAATTATTCAAGGCGGCGAAGCCATGTGCTCGGAAGCGGGCATTCCGATTGCCGGCGGACACACCATTGATTCGGCTGAGCCGATTTACGGTTTAGTCGTGATGGGTTTAGTGCATCCATCTAAAGTAAAAAAGAACAGCGGCGCAAAAGCGGGCGATAAACTTATACTCGGCAAACCACTAGGCGTCGGCATCCTCTCCGCCGCGATTAAAAAAGACCAACTCGATGCCGCCGGTTACGCCGAGTTAATTGCCAACACCACCAAGCTTAACAAGCCGGGCAGAGTGCTCGCCGACATGCCCGACGTCCACGCACTCACCGACGTCACCGGCTTCGGCCTGCTCGGACACTTGCTCGAACTATGCAAAGGCGCAAAACTTTCTGCGCAACTCAATATGAAAGATATTCCATTACTTGCACGCGTCGAACAAATGGCGGCGGATGGTTTTGTCACCGGCGCATCGGGACGCAACTGGGCGGGCTATGGCACATCAGTTGAACTCGGCGCGAATATTTCTCCGGCGCAAAAAGCTTTGCTGACGGATCCTCAAACCAGCGGCGGCTTGTTGGTATCGTGTTCACCTGACAGCGTTGATGCGGTACTCAAACTATTCCGTGATGATGGATTTGATCGTGCGATGGTCATTGGCGAGATGGTGGCGGATGGTGGGGCGAAGGTTCGCGTTGGTTAAATATGTTTGAAGTTTTGCTTGCTAAAATAAAATTAAAGAATTTGTTGGTTTTCACATTACTTCATTTTATTTTGGGCTTTGCAGCGTTTTTGTGGAGTTTCTCAGTTACATCCGACGTATTTGAAGGGCTTGAAGTATCAACCGTTGCCCGTAGTGCGTCTGGTCCTTTAATTGAAATTCTTTGGTTCCCAGTGAATGTCCTAGGGCATTGGATTAGGTTGCCGGGTTTATGGGGTTGGTTACCTATTATGGTAAATAGTTTACTGTGGGGTATCGCGATAACCATATTATTAAGTTGGCTTCGTAAGCTAGATTGGATTGCTCGCTCTGACCAGTAAGGGTTAATCCTTATTTGATGGGACAAAGAAAATTCCCTCCCTTTCAAGGGGAGGGTTAGGGTGGGGATGGGTTAGGTAGCTTGCGGTTTATCTGCTACAACTGAGGTTGTATTTGCTTTGCCGGGGGTAGCCCGGCGGCTTTCACTTTTTTGCTTCGCCAAAAAAGTAACCAAAAAAGGCGAGCCCGCCGCGCTGCTTTTTGTTTTTGTTTTTTTGTCGCCGCTATTTCTGCTGCCGCTGCTTTTATAGAACCGGTTGCGGCGAGAAAACTCGCTCTTACCTTCTATTGAAATCTGCAACACCGCATAGCTCAAACAGGTTCTCGCCGACGGCCCCCGATAGGCAGCAAAAATAGCGTCGGCGCAGAAGGGTGGTTTATTCTTTCTTCGAATTTACTCCGCGTAGCGTGCGCACCGCGCACGAAGAACGTTCATGTGGGCATTGAGCGTTGTGCTCGAACGGACATTTTCGTGTGCGGTGCGCACGCTACGGAGATGTCGTTCTCAGTGGTAGCGAAGAATCTGTTGTTAGGAGCGTCGAAGCAAAATCGAACTGCAGATTCTTCGCTATTGCTCAGGCTGACAACTGAGTGCGCGAACTATAATAATTATAAAAGTAGGCGTGGATTCAACCGGTCAATGCAACATAATCTGATTTCATGTTGCTTAGAGAGGATTTACTATGACGCAAATGGGAAGGCCTGGACTGTCTGCGCAGCAGAAGAAAGAGTTATGGCATAGA
>JBEEJL010000135.1:0-8467 GCA_041169175.1 Pseudomonadota bacterium
AATTGTTTGAGCCTATCTTCGGCCGTATGAACGCTACCCTCGGCGTTGAATTACCGTTTACCAGCGCACTTAACCAAACAGCGATTCCGTTGGCGTACATTGATCCAGCCACTGAAAGCATTGGCGTGGGCGAAACCCAGATCTGGAAAATCACCCACAACGGCGTCGATTCACATCCAGTGCATTTCCATTTGGTGAACATGCAAATTCTGAACCGTATTGGTTGGGACGGAACGGTTAAGCCACCACTGGGTAATGAATTAGGTTGGAAAGAAACGGTTCAAATGAATCCGCTGGAAGACATCATTGTCGCCGTGCGGGCGAAAAAACCAATGACTCCGTTCGGCTTACCGCAAAGCGTGCGCATGCTGGATCCTACGCAACCGGTGGACGCGACCTTGGGCTTCACCCAAGTCAATATCGCCAACAATACACCGTTGACCGTCAAAAACAGATTGGAGAATTACGATAACGAATACGTCTGGCATTGCCATATTCTCGGCCATGAAGAGAACGACTTTATGCGTCCGTTCGTCTTCCATCCGAACGATGCCACACCGAATGCCCCGGGCAATGTGGTAGTATCCAATGGTGCATTGACATGGACCGATCCAACGCCAGTAGGCGCACCGGGCACTTTGGGTAATGCGCAAAACGAAATCGGTTTCCGCGTCGAGCGTACAGAGGGTGTGGCCAGCGCTACGTCCGTCTGGGCCAGAGCAGGTAATGCGCTTGCCAACGCGACATCGTTTACCGATGCAGGAGCGATTGCCGGTACCAATTACTCGTATCGTGTGTTTGCTTACAACTCCAAGGGTGATTCGTTGCCGTCTAGCGAAGCTAACTTGACTGCAGTGCCATTGGCCCCGACCGAGTTCTTTGCAGTAGCCAATGCTCTGGGTATGCCAACACTAGTCAGCATGACGTGGACCGACAACGCCATTAACGAAACCGGCTACCAAGTATTGCGTAATGGCGCGGTGATTGCGAATCTGCCAGCTAATAACTCCGCTGTGCCGACGACCATGACCTACTCTGACAGCACGGCTTTGCCGAGCACCCTTTACACCTATACGGTGCAAGCGGTGAACGGTGCGGGTGTCAGCCCGGCAATAGCGCCTGTTAGTGTCACTACACCTGTGTCTGTTGTTGCCAACCCTGGCGCTTTGGCTGCCGTAGTGACTCCGATAGGTGTTTCGCCGATGACCGTCAGCCTAAGCTGGGCAAATCTCGCCGCAGCAACAAGCTACCAGTTAACACGTAACGGTACAGTGGTCGCCAATCTTTCACCAGGCGCCACTAACTTTATTGATGCCTCAGTCGCGGAAACCACGACCTACACTTATGTGTTGACGGCTTTCAATACAGCCGGTGCTACCGCTTTACCTGCTGTTACGGTGACTACGCCGATTGGTTTGCCGTTGGCCCCAACTTCATTCGTCGCAACGGCGAATGCGCTGGGTCAGCCGACGCAAGTCAGTTTGACCTGGGTAGATAACGCGACCAACGAAACGGCTTACGAAATATTCCGTAATGCCGTGTTGTTGACAAACTTGCCCGCTGGTTCGAGCAGCTACATTGATACCACTGCATTGCCGGTCCGGACTTATAGCTACCAAGTCGTAGCGATCGACCCAGCAGGTAGAGGCGCGTCGGCAACCTTAACCGTCAGGACTCCAGTCGGTCTGGCCGCAGCGGCAACAGGCTTGACTGCAAAGGCTACGGCAGTTGGTGTGTTCCCGATGGCTGTTACGTTGAACTGGACGGATAACGCGAACAACGAAACAAGCTACCAAGTCATCCGCAATGGCATCTTGATTACCACGCTTGGTGCTAACGTGACGACGTATCTCGATCAAGCGGTTGCAGGTTCAACGGCTTACACCTACGTCATTACTGCGGTGAATACAGCCGCCGCCGTGCCCTCAGCACCGGTTTCTGTTACGACGCCAGTAGGTTTGCCGCTTGCTCCGACGCTGCTTCGCGCTACATCGACTGCAATACCGCAGCAAGTTAATTTGACCTGGGTGGACAATGCTACTAACGAAACCAGCTACCAAGTGTTGCGTAACAACATACTGATTGCCACCTTGCCTGCAGGTTCTACCAGCTACAGCGACACCACGGTGACCGAGCTCACGACCTATACTTACCAGGTGGTGGCAGTGGATCCAGCCGGTACCGCCAGCTCTGGCTTGGTGCAAGTGACGACTGTATCGGCCGTATTGGCACCAACCAATCTGACGATAACCGAAAGCACCGGTTTGCAAGCGACCTTGCGCTGGACTGATAACGCAACCAACGAAACACGTTATCGTATTCTGCGCGCGCCGGTTGTAGCAGGTGTGGTCGGTACTTATGCGCAAATCGGTAATATTGCGGCCAACTCGACGACTTATGTTGACCCAACCGTACTGGTAATCGGTAATGACTATAGCTACCAAGTGATTGCCGTCAGAACTGCGCCGGTAACCAACGTGGTGACCCTGTCTGCACCGGCAACCGCGACTATCAATATCGCCTTACTGGTACCGGTAGCACCAAGTGCTCTGACAGCCACACCGAACTCGGCAGCTCGAGTGACGTTGAACTGGGCTGATAACGCCAACAATGAAACAAGCTACAAAGTTGAGCGTGCAGTGGTAACCGGTGGTGTGATTGGGACTTACGCAGTGTTGAATGCCGCTCTGCCGCTGAATACCCGCACCTTCGTGGATAACAGCGCGGCGGCTGGCAACATCTACAGTTACCGAGTCTCGGCTGGCAATGCTGCGGGATCATCGCCTGCAGCGCTGGTTACCGCTAACATGACGGCTTATGCAGTAGCGCCGACGAACCTTACTGCAGTAGCAAGTGCAACCAGAAGGGCAACTTTGACTTGGGCAGACAATGCGACGAATGAAACCGGTTATCGTGTTGAGCGTGCTTTGGTTACAGGTACCACAGTGGGTGCCTACGCCACGGTTGCTAACTTAGCTGTTAACGTGACGACTTACGCTGACCCAACTGCGTTGCTTGCACTGCGTACTTATAGTTACCGCGTTACAGCAGTAACGGCAGTCGCGGCGAATAACTCAGCTTCGGTTACTGTAAGCGTCACGATGCCGTAAACAAATGCTGCCGACATCAGTGAAGTGCTGATGTCGGCAGATGGTGTAGTTATACATATCATTTGCGCCGCCATTGCTTGTAGTTTTTTTATACACAGCAGACAATGGCGGCGTTTTCTTTTGAAAGGTTACCCGAATGAAACTGAAATATTTATCTTTAGTTGTAATGATGATTGTGAGTGCGGTTGTAAACGCAGAAGAGGCTGCAGTCGTTAATGCAGAGGCTGCGGCTAAAACTGAAAAAGAATCCATTTTCAAATCCGAGAAAGATAAAGTGAGTTACGGCATCGGTGCCGAAGTGGGACGTAACTTCAGGAAGCAGGAAGTGGAAGTGAATCAAGAGCTATTGCTCAAAGGTTTGAATGACGCGCTTACCGGCAGCAAGATGCTGATACCGGAAAAAGAATTGCGCAAAGTAATGAATACGTTTCAGAACAGCGTGCGCATGAAAACCATGATGAACAAGCGCGTGGCCACGGAAGAGAATCGCAAAAAAGGCGAAGCTTACCAGGCGGCGAACAAAGCCAAAGATGGCGTAGTCACATTACCTAGCGGTGTGCAGTACAAAATTGTCAAAGCGGGTAATGGCCCCAAGCCAACTGAAGCCAGTACGATTTTATGTAATTACCGCGGCACTTTGATTGATGGGTCGGAATTCGATGCTACTGATACAGAGCCGGCGACGTTGAAAATAGCCTCGTTGATTCCCGGCTGGAAACAAGCATTGCAGTTAATGCCGGTCGGCGCGAAATGGCAAATTGTCGTCCCGCCTAATTTGGCTTATGGTGAACGCGGTGTAGGTGCCGATATTGGCCCGAGCGAAACACTCTTGTTCGACGTAGAGCTGGTGGCAATCAAGTAATATTACGAATATCGTATAATGCATTAAGTATTTGATTATATTGAACTATTTATCAAAGGAGTATTTTATGACATCACCAAATAAATTACCTCACCAGAGCAAAATCGCTACGTTGATTTTGAGCGCCGTTATGTTGTCTGCATTCTCTCAATCGAGCATGGCGCAAACCGCTGGACATCAGGCTACGCCGACTGATACGGCTAACAGGGCACATGCCAAACATGGCCATCGCGTCGAAGGTAAATCAGAGTGGAAGAAAAAAACCGCAGAATACAAATTACCTGAGGTCGCCCTGACGAAGACTGATGGTACGCAGACTACACTGGCGAAAGAATTGGCCGATGGTAAGCCAGTGATTTTGAATTTCGTCTTTACCAGTTGCGCGGCGATTTGTCCGGTGATGAGTCAAATTTTTTCTACGGTGCAAGCGCGTCTCGGCGCAGATCTGGATGACGTGCATATGGTGTCGATTTCCATCGATCCGGAACAAGACACACCTGAACGTCTGACTGAGTATGCGAAAAAATTCGCTGCTACGCCGAATTGGCAGTTCTACACCGGCTCGCAAAAATCCAGTATAGCGGTTCAAAAAGCCTTCGATACTTATCGCGGCGATAAAATGAGCCACTTGCCGTTGACTTTTCTGCGCGGCGCGGCGAATAAGCCGTGGGTGCGCATCGAAGGTTTTGCCAAGCCGGATGAAATCGTAGAAGAAGTGCGCAAACTGATGGCAGCGGGTTAAATATGAAACCTGTCGAGTCGAAAAAAATAGTCACGAAAATTTTATTTTCGCTCGGTACGGCTGCTTTACTGGCGACAAACTTGCTCCACGCTGCGCCTGTAGTTGATTTAGTTGAACAAGGTCGGCGCATCTATCAAGAAGGCGTACTTATTTCCGGCGCGCCACTCAGCGGTGAGCGCGCTGAGCGCGGCGCGGTTACTGGCAGCGCCGCTGCCTGCGTGCAATGTCATCGACGTAGCGGCATGGGCTCGGTCGAGGGAGACATTCAGGTTTCTCCGATTACCGGGCGCTTTTTGTTCAGCGATAGCAACAATGATAAAACGCTCGCCACGATGGACTTGCGTCGCGGCAAAAGATTTAACCAGCGCCACGATCCTTACACCGACGAAGCGCTGGCGCTGGCATTGCGCGAGGGCGTCAATAATAGCGGTAAGGATATGAACATCACTATGCCGCATTTCGCTTTGGGCGAGGCGGATCTCAAAGCGCTCACCGCTTATCTCAAACAATTATCTGCCGAGCCATCACCGGGCGTGACTGAAGAACGAATCCAATTTGCCACTGTTATTACCCCCGATGTCGAACCCGAGCGAAAAAAAGCCATGCTCGACATGATGCGCGTCGCCTTCGCGCAAAAAAACGGCAGCACTGCGCCGGGACGACGCCATATGGTGACGGCGGCGGAAATGGTTTTACGCACCGAACACAAATGGGATTTAGCCGTGTGGGAATTGCAAGGCGCGCCTGATACTTGGCCGGCGCAACTGGAAGAATTTTATAAACGCCAACCGGTGTTTGCCTTAGTCTCGGGCTTATCCAACGGTACTTGGCAGCCGGTGCATGATTTTTGTCAGAAGCAATCCGTGCCGTGCTGGTTTCCCAGCGTCAGCTTGCCGGTGTTGAGTGAAGCGCAATATCCGCTGTATTTTTCGCGCGGCGTGGCGTTAGAAGCTGAGGTGTTGGCGAATTATTTACGCAACGCCAAAGCCGAACAGCGGCCGCAACGCGTAGTACAAATTTACCGAAATAATCATGCCGGGCAAGGTGCCGCGCAAGCGCTCAAGCGCAGCCTCAGCGCCGCCAATATTACCGTCGAAGATCGCGTCCTCAGCGATGAATCTGATTCGCTGCAAAAAGCTTTGTCAGATCTTAAAGACAAAGATCAGTTGATGTTATGGCTGCGCCCTGCTGATATCGCGTCGCTGGAAAAAATTAAACCGACAGAAAAAATAATAACCTATTTTTCTGCCGAGCTATCAGGCGGCGAGCGCACGGCTTTTCCGCCTGCGTGGAAAAGCATTGCGCGCCTGGTTTACCCCTATGAAATGCCCGAGGCGCGACTAAGCAATCTCACTTACTTTAATACATGGATGAAAAGTCGCAAATTGGCCATCGTGGATGAGCCGATGCAATCGGAAGTGTATTTCGCGCTGAATTTTTTATCCGATACTATGGCTGAAATGCTCGACAATCTTTATCGCGATTACTTAATCGAACGCGCTGAAAGCATGCTCAGTCGGCGTGAATCCGGCAAGGCCGAACAGGAAGCCCGTGATCGTGCATTCGTCGGACGTACGGAAGACTTGTTGCGTAAACACGGTACTCGCACAGCGGCACCCGGTGTGCGCCCGGGTGCGATTTCGCGCGAAGCCGGCAACCGCGAAGGCACGACGATTTATCCGCGTTTAAGTTTAGCGCCGGGCCAACGCTTTGCTTCCAAGGGCGCTTACATTGTGCGTTTTGACAGCGACAAACTGGTGGCCGAAAGCGATTGGATCGTGCCGTAGGTTTTGTTTTTATTTTCTTTGCCTCCTTCGCTCAATTCAATAGCCCGTTCGCGGGCTGTTTCTATTTCTGGCGCGGCCTTTGCCCACTCACTTTCACTCGCCTGAATGGCATTCAAAACAGTCAGCCTGTAATTTTTGTGTAACAATTACCTAACATAAAAATCTCGCAGCTTATGTTAATGGCATTGCACGAGAAAAATTATAACTATTTGATTTAATTAAACTTTTTTAAAGTTAAATTCATGCAATATCACACCCAAGTTGCTATCGTCGGCGCAGGTCCTGCGGGATTATTGCTATCGCATTTATTGCATCGACAAGGCATTGAATCGATCATCGTTGAAAACCGTAGCCGCGAATACGTCGAGCAACGTGTGCGCGCGGGCGTGTTGGAGCAGGGCACCATGGATTTGTTGATCGAGTCGGGTGTCGGTGAGCGTATGCAGCGCGAAGGTTTATTGCATCATGGTTTTGAGTTGCGCTTCGGTGGGCGCAGCCATCGCATAGATTTAGCCGAACTGACCGGCCACGCGATTCGCGTGTATGGTCAACAAGAAGTGGTGAAAGATTTAATCAAAGCGCGGTTGGAAGCAAGCGGGCAAATTTTATTTGAAGTGCAGGACGTGAAGTTGCACGACGTTGAATCGGCTGCGCCGACTATTACGTGCCAACAAAACGGCGAAGCAATCAATATCCGTTGCAATTTTATTGCAGGCTGTGATGGCTTTCACGGCGTGTCGCGTCAAACTATTCCCGCCGTTTTACAAAAAAATTTCGAGCGCGTCTATCCATTTGCCTGGCTCGGCATTCTCGCCCAGGCCGCGCCGTCAGCAGAAGAATTAGTTTACGCTTATCACGAGCGCGGCTTCGCCTTGTATAGCATGCGCTCACCGCAGGTGACGCGCCTGTATTTGCAAGTGCCGCCTGACGAAAAAATGGACAACTGGCCAGACGAAAAAATTTGGCAAGAGCTACACACGCGCCTCGAATGCGCTGGCGAGTGGAAACTCAACCAAGGCCCCCTGATTGAAAAAGGCATCACGCCGATGCGCAGTTTTGTCTGCGAAACCATGCGCCACGGAAATTTATTTCTCGCCGGGGATGCTGCGCATATCGTGCCGCCGACCGGCGCAAAGGGGATGAATCTTGCTGTCGCCGATGTAAATTTACTGGCACAAGCTTTAACGCAATATTTTAAAACAAAACAAAGCACCTTGCTCGATAGTTATACTGAGACTGCGCTGAAACGTATCTGGCGCGCGGAACATTTTTCCTGGTGGATGACGTCTATGCTGCATCGTTTCCCCGGCGACGATCTGTTTCAACAGCGCTTACAAATTTCGCAGCTGGACTATGTCGTAAGCTCGCGCTCGGCGGCGACCAGTCTGGCGGAAAATTATGTCGGTTTGCCAATGCATGCGTGAAAATAAAATCATGTCATTAATTGAAATATATCAACGACCGGCAGTCGGCACGCAGCCGGATTATCTCTACCCGCCTTATGCCTCGACGCAAAAGCGTGCGCCGTCGCAGCCGTTAATTATTTTGCCGCATACTTTAAGCGAGCTTACGGGACCGGTGTTCGGTCATGCTGCGGTCGGCGCGGACGATCATAATTTGTTGCTACAACATGAGCACGCGCCGATAGGCGAGCGCATTAGCGTGAGCGGCCGCGTGCTCGACGAAAATGCCAAGCCGGTCGCCAATACATTGATCGAAATATGGCAAGCGAATTCCGCCGGGCGCTATCGACATAAAAACGATCGCGCTACTGCGCCACTCGATCCGCATTTCACCGGCTGCGGCCGCGCGCTGACGGATGGGGAAGGGCGCTATCAATTCATTACCATCAAACCCGGCGCGTATCCTTGGGGCAATCATCCCAACGCCTGGCGGCCGGCGCATATTCATTTTTCTTTATTTGGCCCAGCGTTCGCTACGCGATTGGTGACGCAAATGTATTTTC
>JBEEJL010000136.1:0-2507 GCA_041169175.1 Pseudomonadota bacterium
CTTCCAACGCTGCCACTTTTTATAGCAGCGGGCTCAAAGGCCGCTATGAAGAAAATAAAATCAACGACGATCACATCCTGAAAGATCGCGGTTACGAAGTGCTTGAAGTGGCGGATGGGAAATTGGGCGTGCGCGAAGCGCCGCTGCTTAATGCGCTGAATGAAAAACTGCGTGACGATTACATCGCCGACACAGTCGCAGGCGTCGGCCGTTGGAATCGCGTGATGCAAAAAGCCGGTATCGATTTCCAACTTATCGTGCCGCACAAAGCATTCAATCGCCTTATCGGCCCGCTCGCCGGCATTAAGTTGTCGCCAGAGGGCGCGGTAATCAGCGACAATGAATGGAATGCCAATGTGGCAAACTGGTTGCCGACAGAGGCAGATCGTTTGTACGTCGCATCGCTAATGGGTCGTGTAGTTGAGCCAGGTAAATTCGCCAACTGGATCGCGCCGCCGCCAATGGGCATTAACAAACAGCCTATTAATATGGAATATGTGCGTTTTAATTAAACACTCGTCTAAACAAATATTGATTCGAGCTTGAAGCCCCTTCCCTCTTGACGGGGGAAGGTTGGGATGGGGGTGAAGACCGTCGTTACACCAAACATTTCACCCCCACCTCAGTCCTCCCCTGTCAAAGGGGGAAGAGGTATGATGACTAACGCGCTGAGAAAATATTAAATTTCTCTTCAACGCCAACTATAGTAACTTATTGATTATAATAAACTATTTAACGATGCCATGACACCCACTCTCGCACGCCAACATCTCATCGACCCGGAAATTTGTATTCGCTGCAACACTTGCGAAGCAACGTGCCCGGTCGGTGCGATCACACATGACTCGCGCAATTACGTGGTTAATTTCGACAAATGTAATCTGTGTATGGCGTGTATTGGTCCGTGCCCGACCGGCTCGATCGATAATTGGCGCGACGTAGAAAAAACTAGTGCCTATACGCTCGACGCCCAATTGTCATGGGATGAATTACCGGTGCAGGAGGAGGTCAGTGGCAGCGCGGGAAATAATCTGCCTGACGATGTAGCACGTTTGACCGGCGAAGCCAGCGCAGGGCAAGGCGGCGCCGGTGCTGCACCGTGGTCAGCGGCTAAAGCGCAAATCAATTTGTACGGCAATAAAACGCCAGCCATCGCCACCGTCGCCGGAAATTTTCGCCTGACTGGCGATAACGCATCGAGCGACATTCGCCATATCGTGCTCGATTTCGGCAACACGCCGTTTCCGGTCCTCGAAGGCCAGAGCATCGGCATCCTGCCGCCCGGCCTCGACGCGCACGGCAAGCCGCATTATGTGCGCCTCTATTCCATCGCCAGCCCGCGCGATGGCGAGCGACCCGGCTACAACAACGTGTCGCTGACGATTAAGCGCGTAACGGAAAATCACGACGGCAAAGCCTCGCTTGGCGTCGGCTCGAATTATATGTGTGATTTAAAGGCGGGCGACAAAGTAAATGTCATCGGCCCTTACGGCACAACGTTCTTGATGCCGAATCATCCCGGCTCCAGCCTGTTGATGATCTGCACCGGTACCGGCTCCGCACCCATGCGCGCGATGACCGAATATCGCCGTCGCCATAAAGACGAGCATCAAGGCGGCAAACTGATGTTGTTCTTCGGCGCGCGCGCGCAAAACGAATTGCCCTACTTCGGCCCGCTGATGAAATTGCCGAAAGATTTTATCGACATTAACTTTGCCTTGTCACGTGAGCCAAATCAACCGAAACAATATGTGCAAGATCTTATTCGAGATCGCGCCGCTGACGTGGCGAAATGTCTGCAAGATGAAAATACCTTCATATACATCTGCGGACTAAAAGGCATGGAAGACGGCGTAAAAATCGCTTTCAAAGATATCTGCACTGAGCATGGTATGGACTGGGACAAGCTGCAGCCAGAGCTAGTCGCCAAGGCGCGCTTCCATATCGAGACTTATTGAATCAGCGCGGCTCAATCAGAAACAGATAATAATTTCTCGATGGCAACGATTGACCCCACGCTTGTTTGTTGACTGTCATTAGCTCGGCTGGCTTATGCGTGATAGAGCGCGCTTGATCTGCACAAACACCATCTTGCTCGGCGCAAATAAATAAAACGCCTTTGCTGTGTATCTTTTCCAAGCCTTCACCCACCATCCACAAATGCGTCGGATCATGGCTATAAAAAGCTACGGATGATGCTTCAAGCCCGCTGCCGCCGACAAACGCGAGCGGCTTGCCCATGCGTTTATGCCACAACGCTTCAGCAGCTTGCGCCAGCTCAGCATGCGGCGCGACAGAAGCATCGCTATGTTTGCGCGCGCCGTTCCATGCCATCAATATTGAAACCATCAATACCAGAAGCCAATAGATTCCCATAATGCGCGGCAATCTATCTGCGTCGAGCCTAATATTTTTTTGTTTTAATACTGCCAGCCATAACGCGCCCAAAGCAAACCATTGCGACATTCCCCAGCCAGAAGCCATCGGCACACTCGCCAATACTGCGA
>JBEEJL010000137.1:0-2568 GCA_041169175.1 Pseudomonadota bacterium
CATCTCGCAGCATTATCATCTTAACGACTATAGATTTTCGCGGCATACGTTTTGCTGTAAATCTCTTTATCTACCGCTGTCTATTTCAGCAAACACCTCGCGTGCGACATGAAACGCCGAATTCGCGGCAGGCACGCCGCAATAAATAGCTGATTGCATCAATACCTCTTTGATTTCTTCGCGGGTTACGCCGTTGTTGAGCGCGCCGCGTAAATGCAAACGCAATTCGTCGGTTTGTTTCAGCGCAATCAGCATGGCGAGGGTAATCAAGCTGCGATTGTGCAAGGGCAAGCCGGGGCGGGTCCAGATTTCTCCCCAGGCGTGGCGCGTGATCATGTCCTGGAATTCTTCGTTGAATGGATTGACGTTTTTAATAGTGCGATCGACGTAAGCGTCGCCTAATACTTTGCGCCGCATCGCCGTACCGTTTTCATTGCGTCGTTTTTCGTCCATAGTTTCCTCGGCTCAGTTCAATTTGCGTGCTGCCAAAACGCGGTCGATGAATTGCTCGGCCACGCCCAAATAATTTTGCGCATCGAATATTTTTTTCAAACTTGCCGCATCCAGATGCGCAGTGATTTGTGCGTCGCTAGCAAGCACGTCGCGTAAATGGCGTTTCTCGGTTATCGCGCGTTGGCTGGCGTATTCTATTAGTTGATGGGCTTTATCACGTCCTATATATACCGCCAATGCCATCGAGGCAGCTTCGGCGAGCACCAAACCTTTAGTCATCTCAAGATTGACGCGCATTCTGGCCGGATCAATTTCCAGGCCCTCCACCATATGCAAGGTGTGTTCCAATGCACCCGCCGCTAATTGACTTATCTGCGGCAGCGTTTGCCATTCCGCCTGCCAGCCGCCCAAGCCGCGTTCATGTTCTTGCGTCATTGAGTTGTACATAGTTGCCACCAATCCAGGCATGCGCGCAGCGGCGGCGAGCACGACGGCGCAACTTACCGGATTGCGTTTATGCGGCATAGTAGAAGAACCGCCGCGCCCTGCCGCTGCCGGTTCAAATGCTTCGCCGATTTCGGTTTGCGTCATCAATGAAATATCGCGCGCGATTTTTCCTAGCGTGCCAGTAAGCGCGCCCAGCACTGAGGCAACTTCAACAAAATTATCGCGTTGGCTATGCCACGGCATATCCGGCAAGCCGAGTTTAAGTTCGTTGGCTAATTCGTTCGCCACCTCCAGCCCGCGAACCCCGAGCGATGCGAGCGTGCCGGATGCGCCACCGAATTGAATCACCAACAATCGTTGGCGGCATTCTGCGATGCGCTGACGTTGTCGCTCGATAGCCGATAACCAACCCGCTGCTTTGAGGCCAAACGTAATCGGCGTGGCATGCTGTAACCAAGTGCGCCCGGCCATGATCACATGCCGATGTTTATACGCGTGTTCAGCACAGGCTTTCGACAGCAGCAGCAATCCGACTTCAAAAAAATCCAGCGCCTGACGCAATTGCAACACCAGACCGGTATCGATCACGTCTTGGCTGGTAGCGCCCCAATGCACCACACGCGCTGCGTTTTCGTCATCTTGCGCGACTACTGCAGTCAATGCTTTTACTAAAGGAATTGCAACATTGCCGGCTAACGCGGCGGCTTGAGATATTGCGCTCACGTCGAAAAATTCTGCGCGACATTTTGCGGCTATCGCTTCAGCATGCTTGTGCGGAATCAAACTAAGCCTTGCTTCGGCAAGCGCCAGCGCCGCTTCAAAATCGAGCATGCCTTGCAGCGTGCCGCGATCAGAAAAAATTTCACTCATGACTTGCGAGTGAAAAAGTGGAGCGTATAAATTAGTTGGATTTGTCACGGAGAATTATATTATAAGATATTGATTTAATTAAACTATTTAGCAGTCAAAAAATACCGTTTCACGCTGCCCTTGCACCACAATATTCCATTCCAGTTTGGCCGATTCAGCAGCGATTTTTTTTGCCAGCAATGTAGCACGTCTTTCCGGCGTGATTAATTTCAACACAGCATCTTCGTTGTTACTGGCCTCATCAGCAAAATAAATACGTGTGACCAAACGCTTTAACAAGCCACGCATAAAAATTGACACATTAATATGCGGCGCTTGTAATGTGCCCTCCACGCCCATCACGCGACCTGGCTTGATAGTAACAAAATTGAACGCGCCGTGTTCATTAGTAGCAATGCGACCGAAGCCTTTGAATGCGCTTGCTGGTGCATAAAGCCCGTCGGCATCCGCTTGCCAGATTTCGATCACCGCATCGGTAATCGGTCTGCCCTCGCCATCCAAAATTTTACCGCTAATGCTAATGCGTTCGCCGCTCACCTCGGCTGCAGCAAGATCGTTGACGTAAAGCCAATCAAAACCAATATGAAAAAACGGGCCGACCGTTTGTGATGGGGTGAAGCTCATAGATGTAGCGGCGTCGCGTGACGCCCGCGCAAAATAATATCAAAGCGATAACCGAGCGATTGATTGGGCAGCGTGGTGTCCCAATCAAAAGCCGCAACCAAAAGCTGCCGCGCCTTTTCATCGGCGGTGCTATTGAAAATCGGATCGAACGCCAACAAGGGATCTCCGGGAAAA
>JBEEJL010000138.1:0-2655 GCA_041169175.1 Pseudomonadota bacterium
GGGGGGGTAGGGCTCTTTCTTCGTGTCAACAGTCACACTTACCAGGGAGTTTTCGTAGGGTGCGCCGCGCGCACGCGTTGCAGTGATTCGGGCATCAGCTGGTGTCACAACCATCCCCCCATCCCATTGGTTCCAACATAACATTTGCTTGGCAAATGTTAGTTTTCACCGCAAGAAGCCGCTATGCGGCGTCTTGTCTTCCCCCGTCGAGGGGGAAGGAGTCTGTCACCCTGAGCGATAGCGAAGGATCTGCTTTTCGATGTTGATTTAGCCTGGGTAACAGCAGATTCTTCGGCTAAATCCCCTCAGAATGACAGGGTGATTTTATTTCATCGTACGTTTCGAACATTGGCGCAGCATCGCCACACGAACTTAGCCTAGCGGTCGATAGTTGACGTTTTAGTGCGCGAGCGCAGCCTACATAACTATAAATATACTTCAATTAAATCAAATAGTTATGAATATAGCGTAATTAGAGTTTTTCCATATATTCAACCATCCGCGCGCGCATTTTTGCATCCGGCAATCTGCCCAACATCGCACTCATATTGTCTTCAAGGTGTTTAACATTACGCGTCGCCGGAATCACGCAGGTGATAGCTTCGTGGCCCAAAATATATTTGAGAAAAAATTGCGCCCAGGTTTGACAATCAAACTCGCTCGCCCAATCGGGAACATTTTTTCCGCGCACTTTACTGAATAAACTCGACTGCGCAAACGGGCGGTTGATGATCACGGCGGTGTTGTTATCTGCTGCGCTTTTCAACAGGCTGGTTTCCACTTCGCGCTCGGCGATGGAATAATTGACCTGCACAAAATCCACCGCGCCGGTTTTGATAATTTTTTCCAGCGGCGCATGACCGCCTGCGTTGTAATGGGTGATGCCGAGATAACGCACGCGTCCGTCTTTTTTCCAATCACGCAAGGTGGCGAGATGCGCGTCGGTATCGAGCAAGTTATGCACTTGCATCAGATCGAGCTTTTCTACTTTGAGCTTTTTCATCGACTCTTGCATTTGCTTCACGCCCGCATCACGGCCTGAAGTCCACACTTTGGTGGCAACGAATAACAGTTTATGGATGTTGAGCTGCGCGGCAAGCTCGCCCAGCACGGATTCAGATGCGCCGTACATCGGCGAGCTGTCGATGACGCGCCCGCCTAGCTCGACAAAGCGCTTCAATACCTCTTTGGCTTTGCTGAGTTCGCTTGTGTCGTTATTACTGATGTCGAAACTTTGCCACGAGCCGAGGCCGACGGTGGGCAGGGCTTCGCCGGTTTTAGGGATTTTACGCATCAACATTTTTTCCTCGCCTTGAATTTTTCCACTCGGCAGACCCGCCAGCGTCGCTGCGCCGAGAACGGAAAGGCTTGTCAACATATTGCGACGGTGGTGATTCATGATTGCGCCTCCTGTTTGTTCTGCACCAATTGTTCCTGTTTGCGGCCGAGCCAAAAGCCCAGCACCGCCCATAATGCTGCGATAGGAATCGCCACTAGCGCCAAATGCGCAGTGGAAGCGCCGAACGATTTGATGCCGGCATTTAGCCAGGACGACAGCGCATCGCCGCCGCGATTGACTACGGTATCTATGACATTTTTTGCTTTATAGCGTTCCTCGCGGCTGACCACGGTGAACAACACTTCGCGCGACGGTCTTGTGATCGCGTATTCCAGCGCGCGGCGAATAATGCCGAGACCGATGATAACGGCCAGCGTCGGCACCAATGCCACGGCACCGAACGCCAACATGCTCACTAACGGCATCAGCATCAGGCAAAACGTGACGCCGAAACGCAACACCAACTGGGCGGTGACAAAAAACTGCACGAACAAGGTAAGAATATTGACCGCCATATCCACTTTGGCAAATAGCTGAGTGCGTTCAACCGGCGAGGGAATGGTCGCGGAGATAATGCGCATTTGTTCCAGATATAAAAAAGTCCCGAGCGTGGACAACAACATAATATAGCCGCAGATGCCAAGCAAATAGCGCGAGGTAAATGCCAATTTGATGCCGTCGAGCAAATTGCCGCCGAGGGCAGTGCCGCGATTTTCCGCTACGCTGTGGTGGGGCGCGTGAATCGCCCAGCGATTAAGCTGGACGATGCATATCAAGGCGCAAAATAGAAACAAGCACGACACCAGCAATAGATTGGCAATACCGATATGCGCTACCAGCGCCGCCGTCAGCGTCGGCCCGGTTATCGCGCCGAGACTGCCGCCCGCTGCAATCACGCCATATAGACGCTTGGCCTGCTCATTACGGAAAATATCCGACATGAAACTCCAGAATACCGACACCACGAACACATTGAACACTGACAGCCAGATGAAAAACGCCTTTGCTACCAATGGAGGATTCACACCGAGCTTAAACAGAAAATAGAAACCGATAATATGTGTCATGAAAAAAACATACACCACTGGCAACAATTGTGCGCGCGGCCAACGCGACGACGCCCAGCCAAACAGCGGCACTACGGCCAGCATGCACAAGAATGTGCCGGTGAATAAATAGGGAAGATTATCTACGCCACCCTGCACGCCCATTTCCTCGCGCACCGGACGCAACACGTAGTAAGCACAAAGCAAACAAAAAAAATAAATAAACGACCACGCCAACGCAGGAAATTCTTCGCGCTGCCAAGTTGGTGC